>NZ_JBNWBW010000028.1:0-87624 GCF_053522725.1 Agrobacterium sp. 16-172Ci | reverse complement strand
CGGAAATACGGCCGCCTGCCTGCATAGGCCGGGATGCGCATCCCGGCCTATGCATCAAGTAAACCACAATACGTCCACACAAGTCCGGCATGACGGAAAAACTAACAGCCCTTCTACTGAATCTTGTCCAGCATCTTGTAATAAAAGCCCACCAGCGGCAGGAACCACGGCTTGCCGAAATGACCGGGAACCGCCGGCCAATCAAGCCCCTTCAGCGGATTCTTGTCCGGCCGTCCCAGAATGGCGTCAGCCATAATCATCCCGAGATGCGTCGAGAGCTGCGCACCGTGGCCGGAATAGCCCATGGCGTACCAGACGCCGTCATGGAAACCGGCGCGCGGATAACGGTCCTTGGTCATGTCCACCAGACCGCCCCAGCAATAATCGATCGGCACATGGGAAAGCTGCGGGAAGATGCGATGCAGGCTTTCCGTCAGGATCGCGCCGCTCTTGGCATCAGAACGCTGGTCGGATGTCGCGGAAAAGCGGGCGCGGCCGCCGAAGATCAAGCGATTGTCCGGCGCCAGACGGAAATAATTGCCGATATTCATGGAGTTGACATAGGTGCGGTTGCCCGGAACCGAGGCCTGAACCTCGGCATCCGTCAGCGGCCGCGTGGCGATGATGAAACTGCCGACGGCGATGATGCGGCGACGGAAATAACCGAAGCCGGACGGCGTGTAAGCGCCGGTCGCCACCAGAACATTGTCGGCCGTCACCTTGCCGCGCGGGGTTTCCAGTTCATGGGTCCTGCCGTTCTGGATGTGCTTCGTCACCGCCGCATTTTCGAAAATCACCGCGCCATGACGGCTGGCGGCTTCGGCAAGGCCGGCCACATAGCGCCCCATATGCATCATGGCGCTCTTCTTCGAGAGCATGGCGCCATAAAAGGGCGAACCGATCTCCGACTTGAGATCGACTGCGGAAAGAAGCGCCGTATCGGGATCGACCTCGGCATGCAGCGCCTCGAAATTCTTCGCCAGACCTTCGAAATGCTGCGGCTTGGAGGCAAGCTTCAGCTTGCCCGAGCGGCGGAAGTTGCAATCGATGCCTTCCTCCGCGATCAGGCCCTCCAGCGTATCGATGGAGGAATCGAGCGCCCTGTAGAGGGCGATCGCGCGTTCCTTGCCAAGCTCGGCCTTGGCGGAGAGATAGGAATGGGCGAGACCATTGTTGAGATGCCCGCCATTGCGGCCGGAGGCGCCCCAGCCGACCCGCTCCCCTTCAAGAACGACCACCCGCGCGCCGGCCTTGGCCAGCTGGCGCGCGGCACCGAGACCGGTGAAACCTCCACCGATGACGGCGACATCGTAATGACCTTCGACGGGACCTTGCGCGGCACCTGAAAATTGCGGCGCGGTATCGTGCCAATAGGAGACGAACTTCATGGTCCCGACCTTTCCTTACAATCCAACCACGCCTGCCAGGCCGGAAATATCGGCGATTTCGACATAACCGTAATAGGGATTTGCGGGCTCGTGACCACGATTGACCCAGACCTTGTTCTTGATGCCGAGATCATGGGCCGACATCAGATCGTAACGGAACGAGGAGGAAACATGCAGCATGTCTTCCGGACCGCAGCCCAGCATGTCGAACATATATTCGAAAGCCTTGAAGCGCGGCTTGTAGGCCTGCGCCTGCTCGGCGGTGTAGACCGCGTGGAAGGGCGCACCGAGTTTTTCGACATTCGACATGATCTGCGAATTCATGGCATTGGAGAGGATGACGAGGGGAATTTCCTTCGCAACCTTGGCAAGCCCGGCCGGAACATCGGCATGCGGGCCCCAGGTCGGAACGCGCTCGTAAACGAAGGTGGCATCTTCATCCTTGAAGGCCACGCCATTGCGCTTGCAGCTGCGCGAAAGCGAATTGTGAACCACCTGAGCATAGGGCTTCCAGTCACCCATGATCTCATCCAGACGATAGGCCGCAAAATTCTTGATGAACTGCTGCATCTGCGCTTCATCGAGACGATCGCCATAAAGATCGCGGGCGGCCTCTGCCATCTGGAAATTGATCAGCGTGCCGTAGCAATCGAAGGAGATGTATTTCGGGCGGAAGATGGTCATGTCGTCGTCATCCTTGCTTGGGGATTGGTGGTGGCTGCAATAATCAGATCATAGAAAGCCTTTGCCCGGTCGGCGCACCGCAATTGCCATTCGCGGAAGCAGATTGTTGCGTATGCAGCCGCCAGTTTGGCAGAGAGTTGCGTTGAGGCAAACCGGAAGCCGCCGCCAGTCCCCGGTTTACGGCCGGGTGCGGACAAGATGCGGCATAAGATGCGGCGGCGGATAAAAGCAACAGCGAAACATATCGAACCTTCCCATTTGTCGGGACAATCTTCTTTCGGCATCGGTCTATCAATGAATAAGCAGAAAAACGGAGTTCCGGCATGCAGGCGAGCCTGATCGATATCCAAACGTTTCAACCGGACCACCTCGACGCGGCCGTTGAACTTTCCCGCCAGGCCGGCTGGCCGCACCGGAAAGAAGACTGGGCGCTGGTCCTTTCCCTGAGCAAGGGTTTCGTCGCCCTGGAAAACGGGCGCGTCGTCGGAACCGCCATGGCGACGATTCTTGGAGACACCTGCGCCACTGTCAATATGGTGATCGTGGACGAGAGCATGCGCGGCCGCGGCCTTGGACGCCAGCTGATGGGCGCGGCATTGGACGCAGCAGAAAATCGCGAGTGCCGTCTTGTAGCCACGGCCGACGGCCTGCCCCTTTATGAAAAGCTGGGCTTCGCCGCCTGCGGCGAGGTGCTCCAGCATCAGGGCATTCCGGCCGCGACCGACAGGCCGGAAGGTGTCACCTGGGCGGAAACCATCGATCCGGCCGAACTCGCCGTGCTCGATGCGCAGGCTTTCGGTGCGGACCGTACAGCCCTCTTTGCAGCACTTGCCGACAGGGCGCGTTTCGCCGTCGTGCAGGAACAGGGCGTCATCAAGGGGTTTGCAGCACTTCGCGCCTTCGGGCGCGGCGAAGTCATCGGCCCGGTTGTGGCGGAAAACGCTGAAATCGCGAAAGATCTGATCGCATTCGTGTTTTCTGAACGTCCCGGCGCATTCCTTCGTGTGGACACCACAGCCGATACGGGGCTTGCCTCCTGGCTTGCCGAACGCGGTCTTGGCCATGTCGGCGGCGGCATCGCCATGCGCCGGTCGAAAACCGAAATCCCCGCCGACAAAAAACTGAAAACATTCGCATTGACCAGCCAGGCGCTGGGCTGAATCCGGAGAGACCCCATGTTAAGCAATTCACTGATCGAACTGGATCGCGCCCATCTGGTGCACCCTGTCTCCTCCTTCCGCGGCCATGAAAAGCTGGGCGTGCGGGTGCTGCAATCGGCACGCGGCGCCACCGTCACCGATATGACCGGCCATCAGCTCATCGACGGCTTTGCCGGCCTGTGGTGCGTCAATGCCGGTTACGGCCATGACAGCATCGTCGAGGCGGCGGCAAAGCAGATGCGGGAATTGCCTTATGCCACCGCCTATTTCGACATTGGCAGCGAACCGGCCATCCGGCTGGCCTCCGAGCTTGCCGACCGCGCGCCGGGCGATCTCAACCACGTCTATTTCACGCTTGGCGGCTCCGATGCGGTGGACAGCACCATTCGGTTCATCCGCTATTACTGGCATGCCAAGGGCCAGCCGCAGCGCGACCAGTTCATTTCCATCGAACAGGGTTATCACGGCTCCACCACCGCCGGTTCGGGCCTCACCGCCCTGCCCGCTTTCCATGCCGGTTTCGGCGTGCCCTACGACTGGCAGCACAAAATCCCGTCGCACTACGCCTACCGTAACCCGGTGGGAAGCGACCCGGCCGCCATTATCGCATCCTCCCTGCAAATCCTGAAGGACAAGATCGAGGCGATCGGTCCGGACCGCGTCGCCGCCTTCTATGCGGAACCGATCCAGGGTTCCGGCGGGGTTCTCGTGCCGCCTCCCGGCTGGATTAAGGCCATGCGTGACCTCTGCCGGTCCTATGGCATCCTCTTCGTCGCCGACGAGGTCATCACCGGCTTTGGCCGCACGGGGCCGCTGTTTGCCTGTGCCGACGAGGATATCGTGCCGGACTTCATCACCACCGCCAAGGGTCTGACCTCCGGCTACGTGCCGATGGGCGCCGTCTTCATGGCGGACCACGTCTATGATACAATAGCCGACTTCGCAGGCGAGGCCGCAATCGGGCATGGCTACACCTATTCCGCCCATCCCGTCAGCGCCGCCGTCGGCCTCGAAGTGCTGAAACTTTACGAGGGCGGGCTGCTGGAAAATGGCCGCCGCGCCGGTGAAAGGCTGATGGCGGGGCTTGAGAGCCTGAGAAGCCATCCGCTGGTCGGCGATGTCCGCGGGCGCGGCATGCTCGCCGCCATCGAACTCGTGACCGACAAGGACAAGAAAACGCCGCTGCCGGCCGCTGCGGCCCCCGCACGCAAGGTTTTCGACCGCGCCTGGGAAAACGGTCTGATCGTGCGCGCCTTTGCGAACGGTATTCTGGGTTACGCGCCGCCGCTCTGCTGCACCGACAGCGAGATCGACGCCATCATCGAGCGGACGCTGAAGACCCTCGACCAGACGCTCGAAGACCCCGCGGTACGGGCCGCCATGGCCTGAGGCGATAGCCGGGTGGCGTTGCGGCATCCTCTCGAAATGTCGCAACGCACCGCATATTCGCAATATTCTGCCGAAGAGCCGATCCATTTCGGCGAATCCGGTGTGCCGAAAGTGCCAAACTATTAATGCAAACGGCACTAAACGCCATAAAAAAGGGCGTAATCGTAAATGGGAACGGGGCAAGGATCCCGTCCGGGAACAGAATAATCTGCCGCAGGCTCCCCAAGAGGCTTAAGGCGGCAAAGCGGAGACCGACATTGCCCAAAAAACTGAGCGACTTCAAATATATGAGCTTCGACGTGGTGGGAACCCTCATCGATTTCGAAGGCGGCCTGAAATCGACGCTGGCCGCAATCGGCGCGGAAAACGGCGTGGAGGTCGATGGTGAAAAGGCGCTCGCGCTTTACCGCGCGGCCCGTTATTCCGACGCGACCGACCTGTTTCCGGATGACCTCGTCCGCGTATACCTGATCATCGCTCCCGAACTTGGCCTGCCGGCGGAACGCGCATTCGGTGAACGCCTGCGCGATGCGGCAAAAAGCTGGAAAGGCTTTGAAGACAGCCGCGCCGCCATGGCCGAACTTGCCAAGACGCATCGCCTCATCGCCATGACCAACGCCCAGCGCTGGGCCTTCGAATATTTCTCGAAGGAACTCGGCAATCCGTTTCATGCCGCTTTCACGGCGGATGACACCGGCACCGAAAAACCCGATCCCGCCTTCTTCGAAAAGGTCTTCGCCTTTGTGAAAAGCGAAGGCGCATCTAAGGACGACATTCTGCACGTCGCGCAAAGCCAGTACCACGATATCGGCATTTCCCGGAAACTGGGCATGACCAATTGCTGGATCGAGCGTCGCCACGCCCAGAAAGGATATGGCGGTACGATCGAGCCGGAAAACTTTACCGAGCCTGACTACCACTTCACCTCGATGGCCGGCCTTGCCGAAGCAGTGAAACAGACGGGCGGCTGAGCCGCCCCGCCAATGGCGTGCCGCGAACTGGGATGCGGCATGCCGGAAATTTCTTCAGACGCATTTCAACAAATCATACAAAAGGGGAAGACCATGAGTGACAGGATTACAAACTGGACCCGCTCCGACGATGCCGCCGTTGAACAGGCGATCCGGCGCGGCGCAACGCGGCGTGAGCTGCTTCACATGCTGCTGGCGGGCGGCGTCGCCCTTTCCGCCGGTTCGGCCATCCTCGGCCGCGCTTCAAATGCCGTGGCCGCAACGCCGGTATCCGGCGGCACGCTGAAAGCTGCCGGCTGGTCCTCCTCCACCGCCGATACGCTCGATCCGGCAAAAGCCTCGCTTTCGACGGACTATGTCCGTTGCTGCGCGCTCTATAACCGTTTGAGCTTCCTCGATGTTTCCGGAACACCACAGCTGGAACTGGCCGAAGCTATCGAAACAAAGGACGCCAAAACCTGGACGGTGAAGCTGCGTTCCGGCGTCACCTTCCACGACGGCAAGGCCCTGACGGCCGACGACGTGGTTTATTCGCTGAAGCGACATCTCGATCCGGCCGTCGGTTCCAAGGTCGCAAAGATTGCCGCGCAGATGACCGGCTTCAAGGCTCTCGACAAGAGCACAGTCGAAATCACGCTGGCGAACGCGAATGCGGACCTGCCATCCATTCTGGCCCTGCACCATTTCATGATCGTTGCCGACGGCACCACGGATTTCTCCAAGGGCAACGGCACTGGCGCTTTCAAGCTCGAAAAATTCGAGCCGGGCGTGCGTTCGATCATGAGCAAGAACACCAATTACTGGAAGTCTGGCGGCCCGCACATCGACAGCTTCGAATTCATGGCGATTTCGGACGACAATGCACGCGTCAACGCCCTTCTTTCCGGCGATATCCAGCTTGCGGCGTCCATCAACCCGCGTGCACTTCGCCTGCTCGACAAGCAGGACGGTGTCGTTCTGTCCAAGACGACATCGGGGAATTACACCAACCTCAACATGCGTCTTGACCAGGCGCCCGGTAATAACGCCGATTTCGTCGCCGGCATGAAGTCGATCGTCAATCGCGAGCAGATCGTCAAGGCGGCCCTGCGCGGCCTCGGTGAAGTCGGCAACGACCAGCCGGTTCCGCCGATGAGCCCCTATCACAATCCGGACCTCAAGCCGAAAGCCTTCGATCCTGACAAGGCGAAGTTCCACTTCCAGAAGGCCGGCCTCATTGGCCAATCCATTCCGGTCATCGCATCGGATGCGGCAAGCTCTTCCGTCGACATGGCGATGATCATCCAGGCTTCCGCCGCCGAAATCGGCGTCAAACTGGATGTGCAGCGCGTGCCTTCGGACGGTTACTGGAGCAATTACTGGCTCAAGGCGCCTGTCCATTTCGGCAACATCAACCCGCGCCCGACACCGGATATCCTGTTCTCGCTGCTCTATGCTTCCGACGCACCGTGGAACGAAAGCCAGTACAAGTCGCCGAAATTCGACAAGCTGATGCTCGAAGCACGTGGCATGCTCGATATGGACAAGCGCAAGCAGATCTACTTCGAACTGGAAACGATGATCGCCGACGAAGCCGGCACCATCATTCCCGCCTATATTTCGAATGTCGACGCCATCAGTTCCAAGCTGAAGGGTCTGGAAGCAAATCCGCTCGGCGGCATGATGGGTTACGCCTTTGCGGAATACGTCTGGCTCGAAGCCTGATAGACCATGGGGCCGGGCGCGAAAATGCGCCCGGTAGCCTTTCCGTCGTTGCGGAAAGCCTCCACAATCAGGCACGTCGCAGGAGCATGTGAATGAACAGCCGGATATTATCCCTTATCGCCAGGCGGCTGGTCGTCATGCTGACGACGCTGCTTATCGTGTCGTTTATCGTCTTTTCCGCCACCAGCCTGCTGCCCGGCGACACGGCGACGATCCTGCTTGGCCAGGCGGCGACGCCGGAGGCCGTGGCCGGCCTGCGCACCGCCATGCATCTCGACGATCCGGCCCTCCTGCGCTTCGTCCGCTGGCTTCTCGGCCTGCTGCAGGGTGAACTCGGCACGTCCTATGCCAACAACATGGCGATTGCCGACCTTATCGGACCGCGCTTCGTCAACTCCATGAAGCTTGCCGGCATTACCACCATCATCGCCGTGCCGCTGGCTCTGACCCTCGGCATCAGCTCCGCCATGCTGCGCGGAACGCTTTATGACCGGGCCGTAACCGTGCTGACCATCGGCGTCATTTCGGTGCCGGAATTCATGATCGCCACACTCGCCGTGCTGCTTTTCGCCGTCTATCTGAAATGGCTTCCGGCGCTGTCGCTGGTCAGCGAGGTTCACACGCTTTTCGATGTGCTGCGGGTCTATGCCATGCCGGTCATCACGCTGACCTTCGTCGTTTCCGCACAGATGATCCGCATGAGCCGCGCTGCCGTCATCGAGACGCTGGATACGCCCTATGTGGAAATGGCGCTTTTGAAGGGCGCGCCGCGCATGCGCATCGTGCTTCGCCATGCGCTTCCCAATGCGCTCGGCCCCATCGTCAATGCGGTGGCGCTATCACTTTCCTATCTCGTCGGCGGCGTCATCATCGTCGAGACAATCTTCAATTATCCCGGCATTGCCAAGCTGATGGTCGATGGCGTCGCAACCCGCGACCTGCCGCTGATCCAGAGCTGCGCGATGATCTTCTGCGTCGGTTATCTCCTCCTCATCACGACGGCGGATATCATCGCCATCATGTCCAATCCGAGGCTGCGCTGATGGCCGACAATATTAAAACAACTTCGGGGACCTCGCGTTTGGGTTACAAGATCAACGCAGTCGGTGTTTTCGGCTTTCTCGTCATTTTTTTCTGGGCCATGGTCGCAATCTTCGCGCCCTATCTCATTCCGCATCCGGTCGGTGAGATCGTCGATCTCGATTATTTCGGGCCGATGACCTCCGATCTCTGGCTCGGTTCCGATTATCTCGGCCGTGACGTGTTCTCCCGCATTCTCATGGGCGCGCGTTTCACGGTCGGCATATCGCTCGCCGCCGTCACCATCGCCTGCACCTCCGGCGTCGTGCTCGGCATGTGCGCCGCCGTCATCGGCGGCTGGTTCGATGCGGCGCTCAGCCGGTTTCTCGATGCGGTAAATTCCATTCCGAGCAAGCTTTTCGGTCTCGTGGTCGTCGCCGCCGTCGGCTCTTCCATTCCGGTGCTGATCATCACGCTCTCGGTCATCTATACACCGGGCGCCTATCGTTTCGCCCGGGCGCTCGCCGTCAACGTCAACACCATGGATTTCGTCACCGTCGCCCGGGTGCGCGGCGAAAGCCTGTTCTACCTCATCGGCTCTGAAATCCTGCCGAACATCGTCCGGCCCGTCCTGGCCGATCTTGGCGTGCGCTTCGTGTTCATCGTGCTGCTTCTGTCGGGCCTTTCCTTCCTCGGCCTCGGCCTGCAGCCGCCGAATGCGGACTGGGGCGCGCTGGTGCGTGAGAACATCGGCGGCCTGCCGTTTGCGGCCCCCGCCGTCATCTTCCCGTCGCTGGCCATTGCCAGCCTGACGATCAGCGTCAACCTGCTGATCGACAATCTGCCGCAGAAAATCCGCGACAGGAGCGAATAATGAGCAATCTTGTTGAAATCCGTGGACTGAAAGTCGAGGCCACCACCGATTCCGGCCGCCGTATCGACATCATCAAAGGCGTGGACATCGACATCGCCGATGGCGAAATCGTCGCGCTGATCGGCGAAAGCGGCTCCGGCAAGACTACCATCGCGCTGACCATGATGGGCTATGCCCGGCCGGGCTGCCGCATTTCCGGCGGCAGCGTCAAGGTGGCGGGCCAGGACATGGTGCAGCTTTCCGAAGTCGAACGCGCCAAAGTCCGCGGCACAAAAGTGGCCTATGTGCCGCAGAGCGCCGCCGCCGCCTTCAACCCGGCGCAGAAGATCATCGACCAGGTCATCGAAGTCACCCGCATCCACCATCTGATGCCACCGCAGGAAGCACGCACGCGGGCGGTTGAACTTTTCAAGGCGCTGTCGCTGCCCAACCCCGAGACCATCGGCGAGCGTTACCCGCATCAGGTGTCCGGCGGCCAGCTTCAGCGCCTCTCCGCCGCAATGGCGCTGATCGGCAATCCGAAGCTGGTGATCTTCGACGAGCCGACCACCGCTCTCGACGTCACGACCCAGATCGAGGTTCTGCGTGCCTTCAAATCGGCAATGCGCAAGAACGGCATCGGCGGCGTTTATGTTTCGCACGATCTCGCCGTCGTCGCCCAGATCGCCGATCGGATCGTTGTGCTGAAAGGCGGCGAGGTTCAGGAAACCGGTACGACCACCGATATCCTCGAAAATGCCCAGCATCCCTACACGAAGGAACTGCTGACGGCCTTTCATGACAAGGCGCGTGTCATCACACCCGCCAGACAGGAGCAGGCAACGCCGCTGCTGGACATCGAAAAGCTGATCGCCGGTTACGGAACGAAGGGCGAAGACAAGATGCCGCTGGTGCGGGCGGTGGATAGCGTCAGCCTCTCGGTCTATCCCGGTCGTAATCTCGGCATCATCGGCGAATCCGGTTGCGGAAAATCGACGCTGGCGCGCGCCATCGCCGGCATTCTGCCGGCGGCCGGCGGCCATGTCATCTTCGAAGGCCGGGAACTGGATGCGGATGCCCGGCGTCGAACCGGCGACCAGCTGCGCCGGATGCAGATCGTGTTCCAATATGCCGATACCGCACTCAACCCCTCGAAACCCATCGAGGATATTCTCGGCCGGCCGCTGACCTTCTATCACGGCATGAAAGGCAAGGCGCGCGACGCCCGGATCGATGAACTTCTCGATATGGTGAAGTTGCCGCGCTCGGTGCGTCACCGCCACCCTTCCGGTCTTTCCGGCGGCCAGAAACAACGCGTCAATTTCGCCCGCGCACTTGCCGCCGAACCCTCGCTCATCATCTGCGACGAAATCACCTCGGCACTCGATACCGTGGTGGCGGCCGCGATCATCGATCTTCTCGGAGAGCTGCAGCGGGAGCTGAACCTCTCCTATATCTTCATCAGCCACGATCTCTCGGTGGTGGAAACCATCTGCGACGAGATTGTCGTGATGTATGGCGGGCAGAAGGTGGAGCATCTGGAAACCGAAGCGATCAAATCGCCCTCCCACCCCTATTCGAAACTGCTGTTTTCCTCGGTGCCGAAACTCGACCCGACATGGCTCGACAATCTCCAGCAGGATGCGGAGCTGGTGCGGGCGTTTTCGAAAAGGTGAGAATGAAATGATACGGCCCGGCAACGGGCCGTTTTCTCACACCTCACAGCGGAAACAGGCTGGTCAGCGGCATATGCGACTTGATGATCGGCGATTTCAGCACCACGAAGCTGAAATATTTGTCGATGCCCACATCCATATCGGTCAGCCGCTCCATGATCGACTGGTATTCAACGATGCCAGAGGTGACGAATTTCAGCAGGTAATCGTAACCGCCCGAAACAAGGTGGCATTCCACCACCTGGTCGATCTTTTCGACAACGCCGAGGAAGCGGGCGAAATCGATCTGGCGATGGTTCTTCAGCGTGATTTCCGTAAACACCGTCAGCGTCTGGCCGAGCTTGTTGATGTTGATCTGCGCCGAATAACCCTCGATATAACCTTCCGCCTGCAGCTTCTTCACCCGCATCAGGCAGGGGCTTGGCGACAGATTGACAAGTTCCGCCAGCTCGACATTGGTGATGCGACCGTTTTTCTGCAATTCGTAGAGGATCTTGATATCGATCCGGTCAAGTTTCATCACGTGCGGAACCCCTTTTTTGTTTTTTGAACACGCGGCATAAAATTCTGGCGCGGCAAAGGAAATCTTACCACATGGGCGAGCCCTGTCGACGTGGGGATATTTTTTTGATGCAGCATAAAGAGTTGCAGAGGCGTCGCCCAACAGCAGGAGATTCCGGCAAGAGGCCCAGTCTGGCAGCGTTTACACGCCGGCTGAGGTAAATTAGGACGAATATAAGGAGTCCGACCATGCCCGCCCCGCTGCAACAGATCACGACATCGCCGGAACTGCCGACATCCGCAGACGCCGTCATTATCGGCGGTGGAATCGTCGGTGTCTTCGCCGCCTATTATCTTGCCCGGCGCGGCCTGAAAGTGGCGCTGGTCGAAAAAGGCCTGATCGGGGCCGAGCAATCCAGCCGCAACTGGGGCTGGTGCCGCCAGCAGAACCGCGACGCCCGCGAATTGCCGATTTCCACCAAGAGCCTGGCGCTCTGGGAAGAGTTTGGCGCAGAGAGCGGCGAGGACACGGGTTTTCGCCGCTGCGGGCTGTTTTACCTGAGCGACAATGAGGCCGAACTTGCCGGCTGGGCGCGCTGGCGCGACTTTGCCATTACCGCAGGCGTGACGACCCATATGCTGAGCGCCGATGAGGCGAGCGAACGCGGCCGATCCACGGGAAAGCGCTGGAAGGGCGGCGTGTTTTCGCCGACGGACGGCACGGCCGATCCTTCCATGGCAGCACCCGCCGTGGCGCGCGCCATCATCAAGCTGGGCGGCACGGTGCATCAGAATTGCGCCGCACGCGGGCTTGAGACGGAAGGCGGCCGGGTCAGCGCCGTCGTCACCGAAAAAGGCACGATCCGCACCAAAACCGCCATCATGTCCGGCGGGGCCTGGGCGTCGTCCTTTTGCCGGCAGCTCGGCATTCGTTTCCCGCAGGCCTCCGTCCGCTCTTCCATCCTCTCCGTCACACCAGGTGCGGAAGGACTGCCGGATGCGCTGCACACCGCCGCCGTTTCGGCAACGAAGAGAAAAGACGGCGGTTACACGCTCGCCATCAGCGGGCTGGGGCGCATTGACCCGACGGCGCAGCAGATGCGGTTTGCCCGTGAATTCATCCCGATGTTCCTCAAGCGCTGGCGAAGCCTGCGGCCGGGCGGGCTGGAAGGCATTCGCGGCGGCCACGAGACGCTGAAACGCTGGCGGCTCGATGCGCCGACGCCGATGGAACGGGTTCGTATTCTCGACCCGAAACCCAATGCCGCCGCCATCCGCGAGACTCATCGAAGGGCGCTTGAGCTTCTGCCCGCCCTCGGCAAAACGCAGATTTCCGCTGCCTGGGCCGGTTTCATCGACAGCACGCCCGATGGCGTGCCCGCCATCGGCGAAACCAGCGAATTGCCCGGCTTCATTCTCGCCGCCGGCTTCAGCGGCCATGGTTTCGGCATAGGGCCGGGCGCCGGCCATCTGATCGCCGATATCGTGACGGGCTCGAACCCGATCGTCGATGCCGCCCCCTATCACCCCAGCCGTTTCCTGAACTCGTCCTGGGGCAAGGTCGCGGATTTCTGATCCTCGCTTAGTGGGATGCGACAGGCTGACCACGACGGAAACGGCCGATGTGAAAATCCGCAATCGGCGTCGTGGTCTTCCCGGTCGCTATCAGCTCCGCCATCACGTCGCCGACACCCGGGCCGATCTGGAAACCGTGGCCGCTGAAGCCAAAGGCATAATAAAGGCCGGAGGTTGCGGCACTGTCTCCCATGACCGGCAGATCGTCGGCCATATAGCCCTCCACGCCGGACCAGGTGCGGATCAGCCGGGCATGGCGCAAGGCGGGCGCCAGCCGCAGAAGCTGACGCAGCTGGGCATCGAGCCCGGCGGGATCGTATTTCGCCCGGCGTTCATCCAGCGCGGCGGCGCATCGTTTCACCCCACCGAAAATGACATTTCCGCGCGGGATTTGCCGCATATAGATCACTTCGCCGGGAATTTTGGTGGAGACGCCAACGACCGGGTGAATGAACCATGGCAAGGGTTCCGTCACGCCCATTTGCGGGCCGGCAACCTCCAGCGGCACCGCCTCGCCCAAAGCGCCAGCAAACCCGCCGCCCCATGCGCCGCTGGCGACCAGCACGACGGGCGCGCGACAATCCCCTTCCACCGTCGTCACACGGAAATCCTCACCCGCCTTTTCGATGGCCAGAACCTCGCAATTTTCCACGATCGTTGCACCGTCCCGCCGCGCCGCACGGGCGAAGGCGGGCGCGACGAGGCGCGGATTGGCGTGACCATCATGCGGCGACCATGATCCGGCAACCGCTTCCGGTCCGATGAAGGGAAATTTCTGCCGGATGACCTCGCGCGGGAGGATATGCAGCTCCAGACCATATTGCGCGGCATCGTCGCGGTATTTCTCGACCGTGGCGATCTGTTCTTCCGTCCAGAGAAACCGGATATGGCCGACGGGCATGAATTCCACATCCGCGCCGGTCAGTTGCGGGATGCGGCTCCAGATATCCCGCGATCTGTTGGCGAGCGGAAGCTGCCCGAGGTAACGGCCCTGACGGCGCACATTGCCGAAATTGGTGCCGCTCGCCTGCTGGCCGACAAGGAAACGCTCCAGCAGAATGACGCTGACGCCGCGTTGCCGCAGGAAAAACGCCGTGGCGGTTCCGACAATGCCCCCGCCGACAATAATGACATCCGCCTCCGCAAGCGCGTTACGCATTATCGTCTCCCCTCACAATCGCCAGCGGCAGCGGTTTTACGGGCGCCTGCCCGCGCAGCCGTCCCGCCGATTCAACCGGCAGACCAGAGGCGGCGGCGACAATCTCCTGTTCCGCCTGCCCGCAGAACCGCCCCTGGCACCGGCCCATGCCGGCCCGCGAGAAAGCTTTCGAGCGATTGACCTCCGTTGCGCCCTTGCCGGTCACGCTCGCGCGCAGCTCTCCCGCCGTCACTACCTCACAGCGGCAGATGATCGTCTCGTCGGCAAGTGTCTGCGCCAACTGGTGCGGCCAGGGGAAGGCCCGGGCCATTCCCTGCGCAAAGCGCCTCGCAGCTCTCAATTGCTTCCGACAGTGGCCGATCTCCGCGCGGGATGGCTTCAAACCCTGATCCTCAAGAAGCGCGAAGGCGGCAAGCCGGCCGGAGGCTTCCGCACCATCTGCACCGAGAATATGCACGCCATCGCCCGCCAGATAGACATTCCGCACCGAACTGCGCCCCATATCGTCCACATCCGGCAACCATTGCCGGATCGTCGGATGAAAGGAAAAGCGACATCCGGCAAGATCGGCAAGCTGGCTTTCCGCCCGCAGATGATAACCCATACCGACCGCATCGCAGGCGAGGCGTGTTTCCTCACCGGAGGCATTCCGGTAGCGGATACCGGTCACGCCATTCTCACCGTCACCGAGAATCTCTAACGGCACAATGCCTCGCTCGATCCTTATCCCGCCGGCCAACAGCGCCCCAACGAGCCGCATGCCTTTGACGAGCTGCGTTGGCCGCGCCATCATCCCCGGCAGACCCTTGATCTGCGTGGAAAACGGCGTGGTATCCAGCACCGCCAGGGGGGCCGCGCCTGCCTTAATATATTGATAGGCCACGAGATAAAGCAGCGGTCCCGTTCCCATGAAAACCACGCGCCGCCCTATTGCGCAGGCCTGCGCCTTCAGGGATATCTGCGCCGCGCCAAGCGAAAAACATCCCGGTCTCGTCCAGCCCGGCAAAGGCATGATGCGGTCGGTCGCACCCGATGCGATGATAAGGGCATCGAAATTGAGAGCCTCGGATGTCTCGGCGCGCTGAATATGAATGCGATTGTCGCGGATTGCCCATGCCAGGGTCTGCGGCCGGTAATCGATATGGCCCGAAAGCCCATCGAATGCCTCGTGCAAAGCCTTCGCCTTGCCCGCTTCCGTGCCGTAAAGGGCCGCATAGGAACGCCGGAAATTTTGCGGCTGGCGGCGGTAGATCTGGCCGCCGCTGCGATCTCCCTCATCGATGACGACAGGGCGGAGCCCCGCCCGCACCAACGCCTCGGCGGCACGCGTACCGGCGGGGCCGGCGCCCACGATCACGACACGCAAATCGGCCATAACCCCTCCGGAACCTCGGTTCTGATATCCATGCCCGGGAGTACGGCGGTGGAACAGGCGCGCAGCCGCTCGCCTTCACCCGTCCAGACCCAGCAATCCTGACAGGCGCCCATCAGGCAGAACCCCGCCCGCTCGCCATCGGCGAACTCGGACAAACGGGCAAAGCCGCGCGAGAGCATCAGCGCCGTCAGCACTGTGTCGCCCTCCAGCGCCTCGACCGGCATGCCGTCGATCAGGATGGGGCAAGCCGCGCGTCGCTCTTCGGCGATGCGCCTGAATCTGGCCAGCATCCGCGTTTCCTTTCCCGAAATCTTCGCAGGACCTCTCCTGCACCTTCACAGATTTCCACGGCAGAAGGTTTGCCGCCAATCGCAAATGGTCGCTTGAACAGAACCTTGGGTTATGGAAGAGATGACGCTGGAGGTTTCCATGAACGCCCGACAGCTTGAAATTTTCCGCGCCATCATGCGCGACGGCTCGGTGACGGCGGCCGCCAATTCGCTTGCCGTTTCCCAGCCCGGCGTCAGCAAGGTGCTGCACCATCTGGAAAGCCAACTGGGTTACAAGCTGTTCGAGCGCATTGGCGGGCGGCTGGTGCCGACGATGGAAGCGCATCTGATCTATGAGGATGCCGACCGGGTTTTTCGCGAACTTGAGGTTCTGAAAAAACTGACGCGCACCATCGGCGAGCGCAAGCTTGGCCTTCTGCGCATCGGCGCCAGCCTGCCGGTCACCTATTCCGTGCTACCCGAGGCGCTGCTGGCATTCCGGCAAGCGCATCCGACCGTCAAAATCCACCTCAACGCCCTGCCCAAAAAAGAGATTGCCGAACAATTGCTGCTGGGCGACATCGATTTTGCGGTAACGCTTTCCACCATTCAGGCGCCGACGGTGCGCAGCGAAATCCTCGCCTCCGTACCGGTCGTGGCAGTGATGCGGCATGATGATGCTCTCGCCGAAATGATGACGGTCACGCCCCGCGACCTCGCCGGCAGGCCGCTGATTTCCTATGGCAACCATGCGGACGAGATCGGCCCGCAGCTGAACGAGGTCTTCGAACGCGACGGGCTTATGCGTGACGTTTCGGTGCAGGTCACCTCATCGGTGGGCGCCGTACCTCTGGTACGCGGCGGCATCGGCATCGCCCTTGTAGACGGTCTGGTGCGCTGGAACAGTTTCGAGGGGGTGACGGTGCGCCCATTCATGCCTGAAGTGACGATGAATGTCGCCGTTTCCACCAACACGGCCCGGCCGCTCTCGCGTTTCTTCAAACCCTTCGTCGGTGAATTGCGAAAGCTCTTTCGCGCCCTTCCCGCCCAGAATTGACGGACAAAACAATACCCGCAAGGCCTGAGCCTGCGGGTATTGCAGTCCGCCGCATGTGTTCGAACGGTCAGCTTTTCGGCAGGCCGGGCGGGTTGGTGCGCGATTCCCGCAGGGCTTCTTCCGATAGCTGCCAGCGATCCAGAATCTTCGCGTAAGCGCCGCTCTTGATCAGGTCGTTGGTGGCAAGCGTCAGCGCATCGGCCAGTCCCGATCCCTTGCGGGTGGTGATGGCGACATCGGACCGCTCCGGCCAGCCGGCGGAAAGGGTGCCGACACGCTTGATGGTCTTGTCACGCGCGGCGATGAAGACCAGCTGCGCATGCGGCTGAACGATCACATCCGCCCGCCCCGCTGAAAGCGCCACAAGCCGGGTCGCTTCATCATCGTAATATTGCAGCTCGATCGGCTTCAATCCGGCGGCGACGTTTTCGTCGCTCCATTTCAGCAGAATACGCTCCTGATTGGTGCCGGCGCCGACGATGATCCTTAGGCCGGCCGCGTCCTTCGGCTCGCGGATGGCGGTTATGCCGCTGTCTGCCTTGACGAAAAATCCGTGCAGGCCCTGACGATAGGTGGAGAAATCGAACTTTTCCTTGCGCTGCTCGGTAACGCCCACATTCGAGATCACCGCATCGTATTTGCCGGAGGCAAGCCCCAGCGGCCAGTCCGCCCAGGCCACCGCCACCAGTTCCAGCTCCAAGCCAAGGCTGTCGGCCACCGCAAGCGCATAATCGGGATCTGCGCCGACCACCGTTTTTGCATCCGTCGCATAGGTCGCGAGCGGCGGTCCGCCGGGTGCGACCGCGACGGTGAGTTTGCCCGGCGTGACGAATTTGAAATCCTTCGGAACGGCTGCAATCGCGCCGGGGTCTTTTTCAACCCGGATGCGGCCGGGCTGATCCGGCGACAGGTCGAAAACATCCGTTGCCGAAGCCGATGCAAAACCGGCGATTGAGAGAAAGGCGCCAAGCGTGGCCGTGGCGAGACGAGAGGTGAAGGTCATTGTGGTTTCCCGATAGAATGCCCGATAGAATGACTGCGGGACGGAGGTAGCGCGGACGGGAGGATGCCCGCGCTACCGGCTGAGTGATGTCCCACCTTCAACTCAGCTTTTTCGAAAATCTGGCCTTAGCTCTTGGGCAGGCCGGGCGGATTGGTGCGGGATTCCGTGATGGCTTCCGAGCAGAGGTTCCAGCGGGCGAGAACCTTGCCGTAATTGCCGTTCTTGATCTGGGCGTTCAGAGCGGCGGTGATGGCCTCCGCTATGCCTGCGTCCTTTTTCGAAGCGACGGCGATCTCGGCCGCTTCCGGCCAGCCGCCGGAGAAGGTGCCGACGAGCTTCGTCTTCTTCTGGCTTGCCGCCTGAAAGGCAGAGGTCGCATTAGGGCCGAGATAGGCATCCGCACGGCCGGATTGCAGGGCGACGTCAAGCACGGCCTGATCGTCATAATATTGCACCTCGGTATCGGCCAGTCCCTTCGCCTTGTTGTCCTTGATCCATTTCAGCAGGATCTGCTCCTGATTGGTGGCGGCCCCGACGATGACCTTCAGCCCTGCGACATCCTCCGGCTTGCCGATGGATGTGACCTTGCTGTTATTGCCGACATAGAAGCCGAGCAGATCGTTGCGGTAGCTGGAAAAATCGAACTTTTCCTTGCGGGCTTCCGTCACCGTGATGTTGGAAGTAACGGCGTCATATTTGCCGGATGCAAGACCGAGCGGCCAGTCTGCCCAGGCGATTGGCACAAGCTGCAGCTCAAGGCCAAGGCTGTCGGCGACCAGCTGGGCGATATCCGGTTCCACGCCGATCGGCGTTTTTGTGTCGCTCGCATAATCCACCAGCGGCAGCCGGAAGGGAACGGTCGCGACCGTCAGCTTTCCGTCGGCGATGAATTTATGGCCGGCGGGCAGAAGCTTGATTGCCTCTTCCACCTTTTCGACGCGCACCCGCCCCTTCTGTTCAGGCGACAGGTCAACCTCCTGCGCATGCGCGGCCGGGATGAGCGCAGCGGTGGCGGTGAAAAGACCGCCGGCAAGCAGGGACAATAATTTCGATGAAAATGCCATGTGAGTGTTTCCTTTGTTGTTGATTAGAGAACTTTTGCGAGAAATTCGGCCGTGCGCGGGTGGTCCGGCTTGTTGAACACTTTCTCCGGCGTGCCCGTTTCGAGAATGCGGCCCTGTTCCATGAAGACGACCCTGTCGGAGACTTCGCGGGCAAAGCCGATTTCGTGGGTGACGATGATGAGAGTGACGCCGGAGCGGGACAGCTCCTTGATGACATCCAGCACCTCATTGACAAGCTCCGGGTCGAGCGCGGATGTCGGCTCGTCGAAGAGCAGCACCTTCGGCCGCAGCGCTAAGGCCCGGGCAATCGCCACACGCTGCTGCTGCCCGCCGGAAAGCTGGCGGGGGTAAGCACCGGCCTTTTCGGCAAGGCCGACGCGGGCCAGAAGATCGCGCGCTTCGGCCTCGGCCTGCTCTTTCGAAATGCCTCGAACGGCAATAGGCGCTTCGATGATGTTTTCAAGCGCGGTCAGATGCGGGAACAGATTGAAGCTCTGGAACACCATGCCCACTTCGACGCGTCGCTTCAGAATGTCCCTTTCCTTCAGCTCATAAAGCGTGTCGCCTTTCTGGCGATATCCGACCAGCTCGCCGTCGATGGCGATGAAGCCGTCGTCGACACGCTCCAGATGATTGATGGAGCGCAGCAATGTGGACTTGCCGGAGCCGGACTGACCGAGAATGGTGGTGACGCTGCCTGCCGGAATGGAGAGCGTGACATCGTCCAGCACCTTCAGTGTTCCGAAGGACTTGGAAACGCCGTGGATATTGACCGAACCGCCACGATTGCCGAGCTGGAAACTTCCCGTCCTGGCGGCAGCCGGTCTTTCAATGGGGGGCGCTGGCGTCTCCACCGCTTCCGGCAAAGGCTTGCGCGGCAGGAATGTGCGATAGAGCGTGGCAAACAGCGAGGGCGGCGGATTGCGCAGCGCGCCGCGCGAAAAGTGGCGTTCGATGTGGTGCTGAACAATGGAAAGCGCGGTCAGGATCACCAGATACCAGACGGTGGCGACCATCAGCAGCGGGATCACTTCCAGATTGCGGCGATAGATGATCTGGATCGTATAGAACAGCTCCGGCAGCGCGAGGATATAGACCTGCGACGTGCCCTTGGCCAAGCCGATAATATCGTTGAAGGCCGTGGGCAGGATAGAGCGCATCGCCTGCGGCAGGACGATGCAGGACGCCTGCCGCCTGCGCGGAAGGCCGAGCGCGGCGGCGGCTTCGAGCTGCCCCTGATCGACTGAAAGGATTCCGCCGCGAACGATTTCGGAGGCGAAAGCGGCCTGATTGAGCGTCAGCCCCAAAACGGCCGCCGCAAAGGGCGTCATCAGCTGTGTCGTATTCCAGCTGAAGAAATTGATGCCGGTATAGGGCACACCGATTGTCACGGTTTCATAGAGATAGCCGAGATTGTTGAGGATCAGCAAAAGCACGATCAGCGGGATGGAGCGAAAAATCCAGATATAGGTCCAGGAGACAGCGACCAGCAGCGGCGACCGGGAAACACGGGCAAGCGCCAGCAGGGTTCCCAACACAAAACCAAACAACGCACCGAGCGCGGTCAGGAGCAGCGTCCGGCCGAGACCCACCAGCACCGGTTCGGCGAAGAACCATTCGGCAAACACATCCCAGCCCCAGCGCGGGTTGCCGAAAACGGAATGCACGACGGCGGCAATGATGAGGACGGAGAAAACCGTGCCCACCGTCCGCAGCGGGTAGCGGGCCGGAACGATGCGGAAATGGGAGTAACCGCCCGTGATCGGTTCACTCTTCTTGTCGCCCACGGCGAGATGCGGAAAATCAGAGGCTATCGTCATCGGAAAAAGGCCTTTCACGGATGGGCGGAAGAGGGTTGCGGCCGCACAGTCGCTATCGGCGCTCCTCCCGGAACAGAGACGGGTGCGGGTTCGGACAGCCATTTTTCGAAGGGCAACGACCGGATCGTCTCGGGATCGGCCGCGGTATCGAACAAAGCGCGATAACCATTGGTGAGATAAAGACCGACCGCTTCCGGCTGACGGAAGCCGGTGGTCAGATAAACGCGGGCATAACCCTGCCGGATCGCCTGCTGCTCCAGTTCCCGGAGCACGATTTTCGCAAGCCCTTGCCGGCGATGGGCGGAATGGGTCCAGACCCGTTTGAATTCCGCCGTTTCGTCGTCGTAACGCATGAAGGCGCCGCCGGCGATCGCTTTGCCGTCGCGCAGGAGCAGCAGGAAATTGCCCGATGGCGGGCTGAAGGCTTCCGGCGGATATTTGTTCAGCTCCGCCTTGGCCCCCTCCGCATTGAAGAATGTGCCGTAGCGGCTGTCATATTCGAACAGCAACTCCTCCAGAAGCGGCGCTGCGAGCGGATCCTTGACCGATGTGTAGAAAAAACTGTCGCTCATGTCCTTGTCCTAATTTTCGCGTCAGGAGAGATAGGCTTCCGCCAGCCGCACCCAGAAGCGTGCTGCCGGCGCGATGATCGCGTCGTTGAAATCGTAGTGGGGACTGTGCAGCGGTGCGCTGTCGCCATTGCCGACGAAGAGATAAGAACCGGGCCGCTCCTGCAGCATGAAGGCGAAATCCTCGCTCGCCGTGCGCGGCTGGAACGCTTCGGCGATCTGCCCGGCGGCGAAATGCCGTTTGGCGACATCGCGGGCGAAAACCGTCTGAGGGATGTGGTTGATGACCGGCGGGAAACCGCGGGAATAGGCGACCTCTGCCTTCGCGCCGAAGCTCTCGGCCTGCGCTTTGGCCAGCGCCGGGAGCCGCTCCTCCAGCCTGTCACGCACGGCAGGCGAGAACGCCCGGGCGGTGATCTGAAGCTCGACGCTTTCGGGAATGACGTTGGAGGCGGTTCCGCCATCGATGGAGCCGACCGTCAGCACCGCCATCTCGCGCGGATCGACATTGCGCGAAACGATGCTCTGCAGGGCGGTGACGAAGCTTGCCGAGGCGAGAACCGGATCGACCGTCTCATGCGGCGCGGCGCCATGCCCGCCCTTGCCGACAATCCGCACCTTCGCCTTGTCGACGGAGGCCATGGCGGGGCCTTCGACGAAGCCAAACTGTCCGGTGTCGACACCCGGCCAATTATGAAGGCCGAAGACAGCATCGACCGGAAACCGCTCGAAAAGCCGGTCCTTTATCATCGCCCTTGCCCCGGCGCCGATCTCCTCGGCCGGCTGGAAGATCAGCGTCAGCGTGCCGGAAAAACTCGATGTTTCGGCAAGATACCGGGCAGCGGCAAGCAGGATCGTCGTATGGCCATCGTGACCGCACGCATGCATGACGCCCTGCGTCTGGCTGGCATAGGCAAGGCCGGTATCCTCGACAATCGGCAGGGCGTCGATATCGGCGCGAATGCCGACGCGCTTGTCGCCATGACCGCGTTTCAACGTGGCGACAACGCCGTGGCCGCCGACACCTTCCGTCACCTCATATCCGAACGACAAGAGATAGCGGGCGATGAGCGCCGCCGTGCGTTTTTCCTTGAGCGAAAGCTCGGGATGCCGGTGGAGATCATGCCGGATGGCGATGCTCTCGTCGATGAAGGCAAGGATTCCCCGTTCGGCGTCGTCCTGCGGACGCGCGCCGTCAATGCGGATATTCATGGTTCTGTCTCCTGCGCGGCTCGCTACGCGCCGCGTCTTGAAATCTGCACCGGGCGGCAATCGTCTCCGCCCGGCTGCAAGCTCAGGCGATGGCCTTGTCCGACCCGTTTTCGCGGCGGGAATAGACGCTTTCCCTGAAAGGCAGGCCGAGATGGTCGCGCAGCGTCGCCCCTTCCAGATGCGGATCGAAATAACCGCGCCGTTGCAGCACCGGTATGACGAGACGGACAAAATCGTCCAGTCCCTCGGCAATCACCGGGAAGCCCAGAATGAAGCCATCGGCCGCATCGTGCTCCACCCAGCGGATGATTTCGTCGGCCACCTTGTCCGGGGTGCCGATGAAACCTTCACGCGGGGTCGCTGCCTCAAGCGCCGCCTCGCGCAGCGTCTGGTTCTTTTCCTTAGCGCGCCGCTTGATGCGGTCGGTCGTGGAGCGGAAACTGTTCTTGCCGATCTCGCCGAGTTCCGGGAAAGGCTCATCCAGCGGATAGACGCTGAAATCATGATGGTCGAAGAAACGGCCGAGATAGGCCAGCGCATCCTCGATGGTGATGAGGTTGCGAATGACGTCGTATTTCGCCTCCGCTTCCTCCTGCGTCTCGCCGACAATCGGGCCGATGCCGGGAAAAATCTTCACATCGGCAGCGGACCTGCCCTGCGCGACGGCGCTCTGTTTCACACGCTTCAGGAAAGTCTGGTTTTCCTCCAGCGAAGCGGAATTGGTGAAGACCGCATCCGCATGTTTGCCCGCAAGACCGATGCCGGCATCGGAGGAGCCGGCCTGGAATACCACCGGCTGCCCCTGCGGGGAACGCTGGATATTGAGCGGGCCTTCCACCTGGAAGAAGCGGCCCTTATGGCCGAGCGTGTGGAGTTTGGCGCGGTCGAAGAACTGTCCCGTCTCGCGGTTGCGCAGGAAAGCGTCGTCGTCCCAGCTATCCCACAGGCCCTTGATCACTTCGAGATACTCGTCGGCAATCTCGTAACGCAGCGCATGTTCGGGGTGGTTGCGGCTGTAATTCTTCGCCGTACCTTCAAGCGGTGTCGTCACGGCATTCCACCCGGCGCGGCCGCCGCTCAGCAGATCGAGCGAGGCGAACTGACGGGCAATGGTGAAGGGGTCGCTATAGGAGGTCGAAACGGTGCCGGCGAGACCGATCTTCGAGGTCACGGAGGCGAGCGCCGAAAGGATCGTCAGCGGCTCGAACCGGTTGAGGAAATGCGGGATCGACTTGTCATTGATATAGAGCCCATCCGCCACGAAAGCGAAGGCGATGCCCGCCGCTTCCGCCTTCAGCGCGGTCTTCCTGAAGAAATCGAAATTGACGCTGGCATCCACCGGGCTTTTGGGGTGCCGCCAGGCATTCATGTGCCCGCCGGGGCCCTGAAGCATGATGCCGAAACGGATTTTCTTTCTCGTCATGTCATTCCCTCCTCAGAGAAAATTACGCCGCCCGGGAAAGGCGATGCGTGGCAAGCAGTTCTATCGAGGCAAGCCGCTGATCGGCACCGACATGCGGCGGCTCGATGATGAATTCCTCGATGCCGTGCTCTTCGGAAAGCGCACGAAGCGCCTTGTGAATATCCTCCGGCCCGCCATGCAGGACGTTGGGCTTGCGCTCTTCGATGCGGTAATCGGTATCGCCGGACTGGCGGGCGAATTCCTCCGCCTGTTCTCGGCGGCCGAGGTTGAACGCCCTGCCGTCGCTGAGGAATACCCGGTAGATGCGCTGACCTTCCACCTGTCTCGCGGCATGGGCGGGGTCGCTGGCCGCAAAAGCCGACAAAGCAAGGATCGGAGCGCTTCCGCCGCTTTCTTCCCGAAAAGCCGAGAGGCTGCGGCGAAGAACCTCCGCATCGCCATTGAGATGGCCGGCAAAGACGAAATTCCACCCCCTTGAAGCCGCAAGCCTTGCGCTTTCCGGGCTGGCGCCGAGCAGAAATCTTTCCGCAGCGACCGGCGGCGCAGGTGTTGCCCGCAGTCCGGCCTGTGCGTGGTCCTGCGGCGCGGCGCCGGACAAAAACGTGGTGAGTTCACTGACGGCCGTTTCGAAATCCGGTTTACGGGCAGGATCATAGGCCTGCTGCAAGGCCGACGTCGCCAGCGGCAACCCGCCCGGTGTCTTGCCGATGCCGAGATCGACCCGGCCGGGCGCAAGCGACGACAGGACGTTGAAAACCTCGGCGACCTTGTAAGGGCTATAGTGTTGCAGCATGACGCCGCCCGAGCCGACGCGGATGTGGGAGGTTTTCGCCAATATCCACGCCACCAGCGCTTCCGGTGCGGAACCGGCAAGCTCCGGCGAATTGTGATGTTCGGCCACCCAGAAACGGCGGTAACCCAGCTCTTCGGCGCGCCTGGCAAGATTGATCGTGTCGCGGAATGCACTCGCCGCGTCCTCACCCGTTGGAACCGGGCTCTTGTCAAGCAAACTGAGCGTATACATCATCACCTCGCGTGTCTTTGATGCATACTTTGTCTACCGATTTTATATTCTAATAAAGGATGATCGTTCCACGTTGCAGCGCGATCAGAGAAAATATTGTTTTCAGTGATGTTTTCGGAAGCCAGCCCTTGCAAAGCCATCGATAGAGCCGAAGGAATGGCGCCAAAAGGCTGCAACAGGCCGCTTTCAACGCCAAACCCGGACGAAACGGGCTTGCGCCGGAATTCGCTAAAAACTACTTAGTAAGTTAGGAATAATATGGCTCGGCGCTGCAAAAACGCGCCGACTCTCTTTTCGGATCATGCGATGTTGACCAAAAAAGGCAAATACGGATTAAAGGCTCTTGTCGATCTGGCGCGGTTGCCCCAGGGCGAGACCGCCTTCGTGACCGAAATTGCAACCCGCAACAATATCCCGAAAAAATTCCTGGATACTATTCTTCTGGAGCTGCGCAATAGCGGCATTCTGCGCTCCAAGAAAGGCCCGAATGGCGGTTATTCGCTGTCGAAAATGCCATCGGAAATCATGATCGGGCAGGTCATCCGCACGCTGGACGGACCTCTGGCCCCCATTCGCTGTGCAAGCCGCACGGCTTTTGAAGCCTGTGACGACTGTGATGATCCGGAGACCTGTCAGGTCAGGGTTTCGATGACGGACGTGCGTGACGCCATCGCAACCATTCTGGACAACATGACACTCGCACAATTCGTGGCCAAGGACGGGCAGAACGCCCGTTCCATTCCGGCCGGCGAATAGGATTCCGCACGGCCCTTCATTCGAGCTTCGCCTATTGCCCGCGCAGATCGTCGTCCAGCGACGCGATCAGCCCGGCTTCACTGACGCCTTCGACAAGGCCGAGGCGCGCCATCAGGATTTCAAGCGTGATGGCATTGTTGCGAACCGAACGAAAGGTGACGTTTTCCGCTCCCACCTGGGCCGCATCGATATTGGCCGCAAGGCTGGATATTTGCGCCTTCAGGAGTTCGATGGCGAGAAATATTTCGCCTATCACGGGTCGCGCCGCGCCATCGCCGGCCAGCCTGTCGATCAGCAGCGCCGAAAGTTCACGCTGCTTCTGCCCCAGAGCCACGGCGGCTTTCAAAAGGGTGGAAACGGAAACGGCCAGATTTCCCGCGCCCTGAGCCAGAAACACCACCTGATCCGCGCGTAACAGACCTTCCCATGACGTATTGGGGCGGTTGCGCAGAACAACGAGCAAAGGCTGCCCGGCCGTGTTGACGGCCGGCACGACAATCCAGTCCGCGTCGCCCCTCACCGAGCCCGCAACGTCATCGGGAAGCCGCAGGGCGTAGTCGTCTTCCGTCACCGTAACGGCCTGATCCAGATCCGCGGCAGATATTGCCAGTGCGAAGGTCTCGCCAAGATCGAGACGGGCGAAGAGCGCCTTGCGCTGGTCTTCGCTGCCGGCATTCCTGATGAATTCAAGCGCGGTGAAATGTTCAACGAGATCATGCGCCACCGCCGCATCGGCTGCGGAAATGATGGCGAGCGCCTGCGAGAGAACATCGTTGGTGATGTCCGTTCCGCCCAGTTCCGTTGGAACGGAAAGAGCAAGAAGACCGGAACGGGCGATCCGCGCATGGATTTGCCCGGGACTTTCAACGGCGCAGTTTTCGGCGATCGTGCGGGCAACGGTCAGCACATCGATATCCGCGCCGAGGCGTGGAGGAACGAAACGAAGTCTTTCGCCGAGAGGCGTGACGGATCCCATGCTCAACTCCCTCAAAGAATGACAAAGTGAAAGCGCCGAACGACCGGCGCTCAGTCCAGAGAATGATAACGCCCGTTTTGATAGAGCAGCGAATGGCCGGAGCCGATGCGGATCGCCTCAACCTTGCCGATGACGATGACGTGGCTGTGCCGTTCGATCGTCTCTTCAATGGTGCAATCGATCGCGGCAACAGCGTCTTCGAGAATGGGCGCACCGCTCGACAGCCGTGTCCATTCCGCACCGCGATACCGGTCCGGGCCCTTCAGGCCGCCGATGCCGGCAAACTGATTGGCGACGAACTGATGGTTCGCCCCGACGATGTTGACGGCAAGATGACCGAAACGCTGCACCACCGGCCATGTGGATGAGGATCGGTTGAGCGCCACCAGAATGCGCGGCGGATCGACCGACAAAGCGGTGGCCGAGGTCACGGTCGCGCCCGTTCGCTCGTCGCCCTCACCCGCCGTAATCACGCTGACACCGCCGCCCAGCGTTCTCAGCGCCGCCTTGAGGCTGTCGGCATCCGCCGCCCTGCCGGCGACCGGGTCGCGGAGGTTGATGAATTGTTGATCCTTGGCCGCATATTGCAATGTCATCGGGTTGCTCCTGAAAACAGCTGAATTGTTCAATAGCTAGCAGCGGCAGCGGGGGATGAAATAGACATCGTTTTCCATAATGATAATATTCTATAGAAATAATGTTTTATGTGCCGCCGTCCGATTTATTCCCACTGCAAGGTTATCTGCCGAAAAGGTGGGAGGCACAGGTCGCCTCCCCTCGAAGGATCAGGATCCGGACACCAGCTTGACGTTGCCGCCATGACCGCCGCCACCGAAAACCTGTTTCGCGCCGAAAGAAGATCGTATCTGGTTGCGAGGCCCGCCAAGGCCGATTTCCGGAAACAGCAGTTCGGATAGCCGATAGGCTTCCTCCAGATGCGGATACCCCGAGGCGATGACGGTATCGATGCCTAGCGCCTGATATTCCCTGAGCCGCGCCGCTACCGTCTTCGGCGAACCGACCAGCGCCGTGCCCGCACCCGAACGGACGAGACCGATGCCCGCCCACAAATTCGGAGAGACTTCCAGCCGGTCGCGCCGGCCATTGTGCAGCGCCTGCATTCTCGCCTGCCCGACGGAATCCGAAGCCCTGGAGAAGACTTCCTGAGCGGATGCGATGGTTTCGTCGGAGAGCTTCGAGATCAACCGCTCTGCATCTGCCCATGCTTCCTCGTCGGTTTCACGAACGATGAAATGCAGACGGATGCCGAAGGTAACCTTGCGCCCCTTTTTGGCGGCGGCGGCGCGCACCTTGGCGATTTTTTCCGCCACCTGCGCCGGCGGTTCGCCCCAGGTGAGATATTTGTCGGTGATACCGGCGGAAAACTCGATGCCGGCATCGGAAGAGCCGCCAAAATAAAGCGGCGGGCGCGGTTCCTGCACCGGCGGCAGCCCGAGTTTCGCGTCCACCGCCTTGATATATTTGCCGTCGAGGCTTCCCTTGCCGGTTTCGATCAGCGAATTGAACACCTGGAAGAACTCATCGGCGTGGTCGTAACGCTCGTCATGCGGCAGGAAGATGCCGTCACCGGCCAATTCCTGCGCGCTGCCGCCAACCACGATGTTGAGAAGCAGCCGGCCATGGGAAACGCGATCGAGCGTCGAAGCAAGCCGCGCATAATAGGCGGGCGAAGCGACGCCCGGACGGATGGCGACGAGGAATTTCAGCTTCTCGGTATAGGCAGCGAGATTGGCCGCAAGGATGAAGGATTCTTCACAGGCGACACCGGTGGGGATGAGCACGCCTGAATAACCGAGCCGATCGGCAGCCTGGGCTATTTCCCGGAAATAGCCGGGATCGGCAGGACGCGAAAGATCATCCGAGCCGAGATAGCTGCCATCGCCTGAGGTAGGTATGAACCATAGAAAATCGAGTGGTTTATCGGATGTGCTCATCGGCAGGTCCTTTGCAATCTGCCCTTGGGCAATGCGCTTGATGATAAAAGGGTAGCCAATTCCCCGGCGCGTTTAAGAAATTTTGTTCCAATTTCCATCCGGCGAGGAGAGTTTCTCTCCCGGATGAACCGCGCTGCAAAGGGAAAAGGAACCCTCGCTGATGGTAGTCAGAAGACCGGATAAAGGCCGAGCATCGCAAAGTTCATTTCGCAGATCTCTTCCCGTTCGAGTTCGAGATCGCTTTTCTCCTGCCTGATGCGTCC
Organism: Agrobacterium sp. 16-172Ci; assembly: GCF_053522725.1. Taxonomy (NCBI): domain Bacteria; kingdom Pseudomonadati; phylum Pseudomonadota; class Alphaproteobacteria; order Hyphomicrobiales; family Rhizobiaceae; genus Agrobacterium; species Agrobacterium sp. 16-172Ci. The sequence goes on along the minus strand of NZ_JBNWBW010000028.1, from coordinate 58,778 downwards.
GGAATGATCCAGGGGATGAAGGCTGACCTGTCCCTCTTCCCTCGGCTGACGCCGGGTCAAGCCGAACAGATCGAAAGTAAACGCATGAAGTCCCTGTGGCATGTGCGCCTCCTTTGCTCAACTCCCCCTATCCTCAGGCGACCGTCCTAAATCGTCAATATTTTCCATAAAATTACTATTCTATAATTGGAGGATCGCCGGCAAATGTGGACTAAGGTTGCGGCGGCGGGAAAAAATCCGTTTCCGGCTACCAGTAATCGGGCACGGAACCGAACGATCAGTCATTTCCTCAAAAATGTGCTTCGCCCAGGGCAATCAATCTACGCAATCTCGATCCGGCCACCGCCTTTGTCGATGCGCCATCTGCCTTCAACCGCTCGAAAAGAGCATAACCCTCAGGCCATCGTCCGTAGCCGCTGGCAATATTGATATGTCCGACGGCGCCGAGATTGATGAGATCGCTCCCCCAAAGGCTCGCACTGCGCGCAAGCTCTTCGGCATCCATGTAGGGATCGTTCATGCTGCCCACGACTAGGCTGGGGAAAGCAAGCGGTTGCTGCGGAAACGCGCCGAACCGGACGATACAGGGATGCATCGCCTCGACGCGGTCGAGATGGGCGGGTGCGACCAGAAGCGCGCCCTTTATCTTGGCGGCCGAGAGACGAGACGCCATATTCGCCACCAGCAGGCAACCGAGGCTGTGGGCGACGATATAAGCGCTTTCGACTGTCGCCAGCGCGGCCTCGAGACGATCGAGCCAGTCCGCGAGAACCGGGCATTGCCAATTGTCCTGATCGACCAGCCGCGAGTCGGGATCATCCAGCAACCAGTGCCGCTGCCAATGTCCTTCATCCGAACCATTCAGGCCAGGGACAATCAAGGTGGTACACATGCCTGCTCCATGGGTTGTGGGCGGTATGCCGCAAGCATGGTGAATTTCGCGATTTCCGTCGACTATTGCCTTGCTCACCTTTCGAAGCCTCGCGGAAAATCGATCCATCCAATTTAGATCATGCAGAAAATGCGTTCTCCAGGTCGGAAATAATTTCGTCCAGAGGGAATCATTTCCTCAAATTTTTTATATAGAAAATATATGCAATATAGTCTTTCCAGACGGAAAGCTTTTCCTCCGCCGCATGACAAAAGAAACATCGCTGCTTCGCCGGGCCGCCGCCGCTTTGCCATTCTCGCAGCTGCGGAGGATTGCGCCTCCCGTAGGCCCAAGCGGTGAAGGCCAAACGTCAGCAGCGCCATTCCACTGCAAGATAAAACGAAAATTCAGGCGGTTAATGTGAGCAGCGCGAGCGAATTTCTCTGGTACATCCCCAATGACGTCAAACCAGGCCACCGGGGCGACGCCGTCAGCGAAAACCACAATAGTCTCGATACATTGACGAGCCATGCCAAAGCGCTTGAAACCCATGGCTGGAAAGGCGCGCTGATCGGCACCGGCTGGGGACGTCCGGATACATTTACAGTGGCGGCGGCGCTTGCGGCGCGCACCACCACATTCGAGCCGCTGATCGCCATCCGTCCCGGCTACTGGAAGCCGGCCAACCTCGCATCGGCCGCCGCCACGCTCGACCAGCTTTCCGGCGGTCGAGTTCGGATCAACATCGTTTCCGGCAGGGATGAGCTTGCCGCCTATGGCGATGAAGAAGGCGATCAGGCGCAGCGTTATGCCCGCACGAAAGAATTCATGCGGCTGGTGCGGCGGCTCTGGACCGAAGAAAACGTCACTTTTAATGGCGATCATTTCCGGGTGGCGAACTCCACGGTTTCGCCGCGCATCTCCACGCGCGAGGGCCGGCCGCATCCCAAACTCTATTTCGGCGGCGCTTCCGAAGCAGCCGAGGAGGTGGCCGCAACCGAGGCCGATGTGCAGCTTTTCTGGGGAGAACCGCTCGCCGGCGTGCGCGAAAGGATCGAGCGGCTGAGGCACTTCAGCGAAAAGCTCGGCCGCGATCTCCCGCCGCTGCAATTCGGCCTGCGGATCACCACGCTGGTGCGAAAAACCACGGCCGAGGCATGGCGCGATGCGGAAGCGAAAGTTGCCGAGATGGCCGCAAACAATGGCGTACGCTGGAACGACCATCTTCAGGCCGTGGCGGTCGGCCAGCGCCGCCTGCTGGATTTGCACCGTCAGAGCGACGTGCTGGACGACAATCTCTATACCGCGCCGGGCAAATTCGGCGGCGGCGGGGCGGGAACCACATGGCTTGTCGGCTCGGCGGAAGATGTCGCGGCGTCACTGCGCAAATACCGCGCGCTGGGCATCAGCCATTTCGTGCTTTCCGACACGCCCTATCTCAAGGAAATCGAGCGGCAGGGCGAGAGATTGCTGCCGCTGCTGCGGGATTGATGGGCGTAACCTGAAAATGGGCGGCCCACCTCGGACAGGGCCGCCCTTTTGCTTTCAGCCGCCCGCCGCCTTGATGCTCTGACGACCGAGAATCGTTCGGATCATATGGCTCTGCGGCGCATGCGCCCTTGCCGTTATGGCGTCGCGGTGATGGCGCTCAAGGTCGTAATCCCGGCGCAGGCCGCGATTGCCGCCAAGCTCCAGCGCCAGATCAGTCACCCCCACGGCATTGTCGATAACCAAATGACGAACGGCCAGTGCATCGGTTCCCACCCTCTCCCCCGCATCGACATCGCGGGCGACGGAGAGAAGGAGGCGTCGGTTCGCCGCCAGCAGCACTTCGATCTGGCCGAGACCTTCCTGAATGCGGGGGATGGAGGACAGCGGTGCGCCAAGGCTTGCCGGAACATGGCCATTCAGATGGCGCAACAAATCGTCCCGCGCCGAAAGCGCGACACCGTGATAGACGGAGGCCAGCAGAACGAAGAAATTATACCCGTCCGCTTCATCGCGCCGCAGTGGCTCATCCGCCGGCTGCTCGGCGACGATATCGGCAAGCGGCACCTTCACGTCTTCCAGCACCAGATCATGGCTGGCTGTGGCGTACATGCCGGTCGCCTCCCATGCTTTTTCCTGGGCGATGCCAACCGCATCGAGAGGAACAAGAAGCTGGATGAGGCGCGGCGTCTCTTCCATCGTCACGGCAAGCACGATCGCCCATTTCAGACCCGGCAGGCCGGTGACGAAGCTCTTGCGGCCATTGACCACCCAGAAATCGCCCTCGATCCGCGCCGTCGTTTCCGGCAGGCCGCCATGGGCGGGCGAACCCACACCCGGCTCCGCCTGCGCATTGTTCAAGAGCGCCGGTTCCCTGCTATTGGCGGCCAGTACCTTTGCAGCAAGTGCTGCCGGCCACTTGCCGCGCCGGATCGCGGCATGAACACTATAGTGCATGGCGAGGATGAGAGCGGTCGACGGATCGCCTTTGGCAATGGCCGTAATGACGGCATGTGCCGTCTCCATGCCCTCGCCCCACCCGCCATCCTTTTCAGCCGTGACGAGACCCAGCAGGCCGGACTTGAAAAGCGCCTCGAAATTACCGGCGGCGAATTCGCCGCTTTTGTCGTGGTCCGCAGCGGTCAGGCTGAAATCCGCGGCCAGCGCGGTTGCAACGGCGACGGGATCTGGCCGCTGCGCCGGTGCGGTCGCAACGGCGGAAAGTGCAACGCTCATGCCACCGCCCTTTCATTTGCCGTGACGAAACGGTCGTCGATCCAGTCGCCCAGATCGAAGTCGTTTTCAAGGAAGCCCCATTGATGCAGGAAGTCCTTGTAATGGCCGACGGCGCCGACAAGATCGGCATCGAGGCCGAGACCGAGATGGCGGTGAACCTCAGCGCCATTGGCGGCCAGAACCTGTTCCTCCGTCGCGCCGGCCTCGCGCGCGATGAAACGACGCGTTTCCTCCGGGTGCTGTTCCGCCCATAGCGAGGCCCGGCCGATGGCGTCAACCAGCCGCTGCACCAGATCGGGGCGCTCATCGGCAAGCCGCCCGTCAACCGTCAGCACCCGTGGCGAACCGGAATTGATGCGTATCTTAGGATCGGGATGAAAACCGAACTCCGCCACTTGCACCGCACCGATCAGGTTCGCGGCGGCAATGCCAGCCGTTCCCTTGACAAAAATCGCATCGACCTCACCCCGCAACAGCGCGATGATCTCCTCACCGAAGGATTGCCGACGCTTCAGGCCGAACAACGACGGCCCTTCCTGCGAGGCCAGCACCGAATCCTTGATGACGATGTCCTTGAGTTCGACATCCTCTATCTTCAGCCCTTCCAGCGAAAGCGCCGATACGATGCCCTTCAGCGCCGTCGCGCGCATGAAATCGACAATGCCTTCCGGTCTGCGCGGCACGCCGAAACGGCGGCCAACGAGATCGGCAAGCGAGCGGATACCGGTTTCCGGCAGGGTGATGATTGCCTGAAACTCATCCGTCCACGTCACCCCGATGAGACGCGTATTGCGCCCCTCCGAACGGGCGCGGATGGGAGGCACATTGCCGCCATGGCGGAAGGACCATTCCAGCGTGTGGTTGAAATGGCTCTGCCGGACGGAACGGTCAGGCGAATCGATGATGGATTTCAACGCTATACCGACCTCCTCGAAGGTCTGCTCGAGATAACCGAGCTGTGCCGCCAGCCCCACCGGTGTGGGCACCGGGCAGCGTGTGTACCAGATTTCAGAAAGTGTCGTGCTCATGGCTTTGGCCTCGATGAAAGGGAAAGGTCCCGGCCCGCCGCAAGGGGCGAGCCGGGTCTGGCGAGACGATCAGGATGCGGCGATATGCGCGAAGGCGAGGCTTCCCGCCACGCCTTCCGCGCCGATGGTGTGATCGGCAATGCGCTTGTTGTAGATGGTGATCTCCGGAGCTGCGACAATGTCGATGGCCGGCACGTCCTCTACGAGAATCTGCTGGATTTCCTTCCATTGCGCGACGCGCTTGTCCGGATCGATCTCGATGGCGGCGGCTTCGAGAAGCGCATCCACCTTCGGATTGCTGTAAGCCGCTCCATTGGAGAAGGGCACGCCCTTCTTGAAGTTCTTCGACCAGTAGAGCCGCTGCACGCCGACAGTCGGATCGAAGAGATTGCTCATGCCCTCATAGGCAAAATCGAAATCGCGATCCGTGTAGATGCGTTTGGTATAGGTGGCGAAATCCTGCGTCCGCACCGTCACCTCCACGCCGACCTTCGCCAGCGCCTGACGAATATAGTCCGCACCGCGCGGATAGGCCTCGGTGCTCGGCACATAGTCCAGATTGAGCTTGAAACGGATGCCATCCGCACCGCGCTTGTATCCGGCCTCATCCAGCAGCGCTTCCGCCGCCTTCAGATCGATCGGATAGGTCTTCAGATCGTCCACGAACCATTTCGTCAGCTTCGGATTGATCGGCCCGGTGATCGTCGCGCCATAACCGAAATTGACCGTGTTGAAGATGACGTTACGGTCAATGACATGCGCGAAGGCGCGGCGGACGCGGACATCCTTGAACACGTCCTTTTCGAGGTTGAATTCCACGCGGCTGATCGAATTGGTATATTGATAGCCGTTGGTCTCGAAGCCGAGGCTCGGCAGCTCTTTCAGCCGGTCCAGATCGCTATAGGCGACCGGCGTGCTGGGCGCGAGATCGATTTCACCGGTTTCGATGGCAATCGCGCGAGCCGAAGCATCAGGAATGAAGCGAATAATCAGCTTGTCGAGATAGGGGCGCGGCGCATCCCAATAGTCGGCATTGCGCTCAAAAACGATATGACTGCCCCGCACCCACTCCTTGAACTTGAACGGACCCGTGCCGATAGGCGCGAGATTGACCGGATTTTCGGTCACCTTCGTACCCTCATAAAGATGTTTCGGCACGATGGGCGTTTCGGCGGCGGCAAGCGCGGTTATCAGATAGGGCGCGGGTTTGGAAAGAACCAGAACCGCCGTCAGCTCGTCCGGCGTCTCGACAGCAGTGAGGTTCAGGAATGTATTGCGGCCGCGCGGATGCACTTCCTTGATGGTATTGATGGAGAACGCCACGTCAGCGGAGGTGAATGGCTTGCCGTCATGCCATTTCACGCCGGGCCTCAGATTGAAGGTGTAACGCAGACCATCCGCGCTCACATTCCATGATTTGGCCAGCAGCGGCTTGGGATTGAGGTCGAAATCATAGGTCAGCAGACCTTCGGTGACCTTGGGCGATATATAGACGGAATTATAGGCTGTGTGTGCGATCGTCGTCAGCACCGGCGGCTCCGATGAGATGAGCAGGGTGGCTGTGCCACCGCTTGCCGGCTCCGCCGCGTTGAGCTTCAGCCCCGGCAGCGACACCACGCCAAGCGCCACGGACGCCAGCAGAAATCCACGCCGCGTCGTCTGGTTGAAAATAGTCATGCGATACCCTCTCCTTGATTGAACCGGCGAAAAACCGGCAAACTGAATGGCCGCGCTTAGGAAGAAGTTTGTTCCGCAGACGAGAGCGAGCTTGGCATGAAGAACCAACCATTCTCATAAATAGGAATTATCTTTTCTTTATGACGCATATTTCCGTAATTTTCAGAAAATAATTCTATTACTCTTTGACAAATTCCATAAAATTAGTCAACTAATACCAGCGCCTTCAGGGGCCGATTTCATATTTCCACGCTTACGGACTGGAGCCGATGTCGAATTCGAAACGGATTTTATCGCAGGCAAAAAGGGTGGCCATTCAGGCCGTCCCGACGGTCCTCGGTATCGTCATCCTGAACTTCTTCCTATTGCAGCTAGCACCCGGTGATGCCGCCGATGTGCTGGCAGCGGAAGCGGGTTCGGCAACCGTCGAGACCATGGCGGAAATCCGCTCCCGCTTCGGGCTTGATCTGCCGGTTCTGCATCAGCTGATGAACTATCTCGGCAATCTGGCCCAGTTCAGCCTTGGTTTTTCGCCGCGATACGGCATGCCTGTGGCAGACCTTATCGGCCAGCGCCTGCCCGGCACGCTTGCGCTGATGGGCGCAGCACTCGGCATTGCGATTTTTGTCGGTGTGTTTCTCGGCTCCATCATGGCGCTTTTCTCCGGCAAGCTGCCGGACCGGATCATTTCCATCGGTTCGCTGATCTTTTATTCCGTGCCGGGTTTCTGGATCGGCCTGATGCTTATCCTGACCTTCTCAGTGAAGCTCGGCTGGCTTCCCTCCGGCGGCGACAGCACCATCGGCAGCAGCCTCACCGGTCTCGACGCCCTGCTGGACAGGCTGCGTTATATCGTTCTCCCCGCCCTTTCGCTGGCCCTCTATTTTCTGGCCATCTATGCCCGCCTTACCCGCGCAGCGATGCTGGAAGTGAGATCCCAGGACTATGTGCGCACGGCGCGTGCCAAGGGCGTCTCTCCGCTCCGCCTCACGACGCGCCATATCCTGCGCAACGCGCTCATCCCCATCACCACCATGGCCGGCATGCATATCGGCGGCCTACTGGGCGGCGCGGTCGTGGTTGAAACCGTCTTCAGCTGGCCGGGCCTTGGCCGCCTTGCTTTCGAAGCCGTCATGGCGCGGGATTTCAGCGTGCTGCTCGGCATTCTGCTTCTCTCCTCCCTCGTCGTCATCATCGTTAATGCTGCCGTGGACCTGTTGCAGGCATGGCTTGACCCCCGCATCGGAGAAAGCCGATGAATTCATCTCAGACCACCGCTGTCCTCGGCGCAGCCGAACTCGGCGCCGAAGACAACAATCCCAAACCGAAAAAGCCGGAAGAAAAAGCCTGGCCCTATATCCATGCGCCGGATGCGCTTTCGGCCCGCTCCGTCTCCGTGCCACGGCGCGGCCTGCGGCGGGAACTGAAAATCTTCCTCACCAATCCAAACGCCATCGTCGGGCTGCTGTTTCTCGCAACCGTCATCGTCACCGCACTGATCGCCCCCTTGATCTATCCCGGTGATCCCCTGGAGATGGTGGCGCGCCCGTTCCTGTGGCCCGGCCAGAATGCCGCCTATCCGCTCGGCACCGATTCCATGGGCCGGGATGTTCTGGCCGGCATCGTGCATGGCGCGCGCATCTCGCTCACCGTCGGCGTGGTGGCAACGCTGATCGGGCTCACGATCGGCATCGCGGTTGGCGCTTTCGCCGGTTATTTCGGTGGCTCGATTGATGATATCCTCGTCAAGCTCATCGAAATCTTCCAGACCCTGCCGAATTTCGTGCTGCTGGTGGTGCTCGTCGCCATCGCCCAGCCTTCGGTCACCACGGTCACGTCGGCCATCGGCATCATCACCTGGCCGCTCGTTGCACGTCTTACCCGTGCGGAATTCCGCGCCATCCGCGAGAAGGATTATGTGCTTGCCGCCCGCAGCCTGGGTTATGGCCATGCCCGCATCGTTTTTCAGGAAATCCTGCCCAATGCGCTGCCACCGATCATCGTCACCTCATCCGTCATGGTGGCAGGCGCGATCCTCATGGAAGCGGCGCTTTCCTTCATGGGCCTTGGCGATCCGAACCGGGTTTCCTGGGGATCGATGATCGGTTCCGGTCGCGATGTCATCCGCACCGCCTGGTATCTGACCGCCCTTCCCGGCCTCGCCATCGTCTTCACCGTCATTTCGCTAAACCTCATCAGCGATGGCCTCAACGATGCGCTCAACCCCCGTTTTTCGGAGGAACGCCGATGAGCAAACTGATCGAAGTCCATGATCTCTCCGTCAGCTTCGGCTCCGCCCAGCCGGTCAAAGGCGTCAGTTTCGATGTCAGCCCCGGCGAAATGCTGGCCATCGTCGGCGAAAGCGGCTCCGGCAAATCCCTGACCGCGCTCGGCCTCATCGGCCTCTTACCCTCCCACGCCAAGACCGGCGGCCGGGTGCTGCTTGAGGGTCGCGACCTGCTGCCGCTTTCCGAGCGGCAATGGCGCGGCATTCGCGGCCGGGATATTGGCATGATCTTTCAGGAGCCGATGACCTCGCTGAACCCGGTCCTGACGGTCGGCGAACAGATCATCGAGGTGCTGCGCATCCATGAAAAGATCGACCGGCATCAGGCCCGCAAACGCGCCATCGAGCTTCTGGAACTGGTCAATATTCCAGACGCCCGCCGCAGGGTGGACGATTATCCGCACCAGCTTTCCGGCGGCATGCGCCAACGTGTGATGATCGCCATCGGCGTTGCCTGCAATCCGAAACTCCTGGTCGCCGACGAGGCGACGACAGCGCTCGACGTGACGATACAGGCGCAAATCCTGCAACTGCTCGACAATCTGCGCCGCGATCTCAACATGGCGGTCATCCTCATCACCCACGATCTCGGCATCGTGGCGCAATGGGCGGACCGGGTGATGGTCATGTATGCCGGCCGCAAGGTGGAAGAGGGTTTGCCGGAACCGGTTTTCTCCAACCCCTACCATCCCTATACGCGCGGCCTGCTCGCGGCCTCACCGAGGGCGGAAGACGGTCAGCATTATCGCGACGGGCCGCTCATCGAGATTCCGGGCTCCATCGTTTCCGCCACGGGGGAACGCGGTTGCGCCTTCCGTCCGCGCTGTCCGAGCGCCCGCGGCTTCTGCGGGCAATATGTACCACCGCTGAGGGAAATTTCGGACGGCCGCTACGCCGCCTGCCCCTTCGTTGCCACCACATCCCAGAAGGTATCCGATGACGCTCTTGTCAGTGCATAGTCTTTCCACCCACTATACGGGCGGACGCGGCACCGTGCGCGCCGTCGATGACGTCTCGCTCGATATCGAGGCGGGTGAAACCGTGGCCCTGGTCGGCGAATCCGGCTGCGGCAAATCCTCGCTCGGCAAATCGCTGATGCGACTGGTCGAACCGTCGTCCGGCAGGATCACCTTCAAGGGTGTGGATGTCACGGCAATGACATCGTCCGAATTGCGCGGCATTCGCCGCCGCATCCAGATGATCTTTCAGGATCCCTTTGCCTCGCTCAATCCGCGCCAGACGGTGCGCACCATCCTTACCGGGCCGTTGAAGGTACATGGCATAGGAGACCGGGTGCGCCAGCGGGAGATCGTTGAAGCCATCGTCGCGCAGGTGGGCCTGCCGGCGGATTCGCTCGACCGTTATCCGCATGAATTCTCCGGTGGCCAGCGCCAGCGCATCGGCATTGCCCGCGCGCTGGTTCTGGAACCGGAACTGGTGGTCTGCGACGAGCCGGTTTCGGCACTCGATCTTTCGATACAGGCGCAAATCCTCAATCTTCTGGTGGAGATGAAGAAGCGGCTTTCGCTCTCCTATCTCTTCGTGTCCCACGACCTTTCCGTGGTGCGTTATTTCTCCGACCGCGTGCTGGTCATGTATCTCGGCAAGATCGTCGAAAGCGCGTCGACATCGGAACTCTGGGCTTCTCCGAAGCATCCTTATACTCGCGCGCTTCTCGCTGCCGTTCCCGATCCCGCTCGCCGCAAGCAGGCGGCACCGATTTCCGGCGATCTGCCGAGCCCGCACGATCCGCCATCCGGCTGCCGGTTTCACACACGCTGCCCGCTCGCCACCGATCTCTGTCGCGAAAAAGCGCCTGACTATACCCTTTTCGGCAGGAACCACGCCGTGGCCTGCCACCATGCCCAATAACTTAAAGGAGCAACCATAATGGTCGACTATCGCTATCTCGGACGCAGCGCGCTGAAAGTTTCACCGCTGAGCCTCGGCACGATGATGTTCGGAGGCCCGACACCGGATGACGTGGCCTTCCGCATCATAGACAAGGCGCGCGAACAGGGCATCAACTTCATCGATACCGCCGACGTCTATCACGACGGCAAGTCGGAAGAGGTCGTTGGCCGCGGCATCAAGTCCACGCGCGATCACTGGGTTCTGGCGACGAAATTCGTCAATTCCCATACCAAGGGCCCGAACCTTGGCGGCCATTCTCGCAAATGGGTGATCGAGACCGTCGAAAATTCGCTGCGCCGCCTCAACACTGACTATATCGACATCCTTTATTTCCACCGCGCCGTCTTTGATGCGCCGCTCGAAGAGCCGGTGCGCGCCATCGCCGATCTCATCCGCGCCGGCAAGCTGCGTTATTTCGGCGTTTCGAATTTCCGTGGCTGGCGTATCGCTGAAATTTCGCATCTGGCCGATCAGCTTGGCATTGACCGGCCGGTTGCCAGCCAGCCGCTCTACAACATCGTCAACCGCACGGCCGAAGCCGAGCAGCTGCCGGCGGCTAATCATTATGGCCTTGGCGTCGTGTCCTATTCACCGCTCGCACGCGGCGTACTGACCGGCAAATATCAGCCGGGCGAACAGCCGGGTGCCGATACCCGCGTCGGCCGTGGCGACAAGCGTGTTCTGGAAACGGAATGGCGTCCGGAATCGGTCGAGATCGCCCAGAAGGTCGCGGCCCATGCCGCTTCGAAGGGTGTTTCGGCGGCGGATTTCGCGCTCGCCTGGGTGCTGAACAACAAGTTCGTCACCGCCGCCATCACCGGCCCGCGCACCGAAGAGCACTGGAACGGCTATATCCGCGCCCTCGATGTGAAAATCGATGCCGAAGATGAAGCACTGGTCGACAGCCTCGTGACAACAGGCCATCCCTCGACACCCGGTTTCAACGATCCAAGCCATCCCGTCGAAGGCCGCGTGCCGCGCAATCTCGAACCCGCACACCGCCCGGCGCTCAAGCCGCGCGCGGTCGCCTGATCGTCCAGACGAAAAAAGCCTGCGGCGCGATTGTGCCGCAGGCTATCACATCCGCTCACGGGAAAACCGCAATGTCCAATCCGAAACCACAGACGACCACCACCGACAATTCCGGCGTACCGAGCCGTGACGAGATTCTGGCCCGGGCAAAGGACATTGCGGCTATCGCGGCCCGGGATGCCGCCCGCCGCGAGCGCCAGCGGGAACTGCCCTTCGATATTTTCGCTCTTATCAAGGAGGCAAAGATCGGCACGCTGCGCGTTCCCGAAGCCAAGGGAGGACCGGGCGGCTCGATTGCTGATTATATCGAAGTGCTGATGATCCTCGGCGAAGCCGACAGCAATATTCCGCATGCGCTTCGCAGCCATTTCAATTTCACCGAAAACCTTGCGCTTGCACCCATCGAGCTGGAGGACCGGCGGCACCTCGAACATGTGCTTGCCGGCAAGCTCTTTGCGGGCGCCAGCACTGAACAGGGCACCAAACGGCCCGGCGAGATCACCACGCGGCTGAGTGCCGATGGTGACCGCTACCGGCTGAACGGCCGCAAATGGTATGCGACCGGCACAGCTTTTGCCGATTTCGGCACCTTCAGCGCCATTGGCGATGACGAGCAGCCGATCGGCGTGCTCATTCCGCTCGATCGCTCTGGCATCACCATCCTCGATGACTGGGACAGCATGGGCCAGCGCATGACGGCGAGCGGCGGTGTTCTGCTGGAGAATGTCGAGGTACTGCCGCATGAGCTGACGACCCGCAAGCTCGGCAGCCAGATCGGCCGCCACAGCTCGGCCATGCGGCAGCTGCATCTCGCCGCCTCGGCCGCCGGCGCCGTTCAGGGCGCGCTGAATGACGGTGTGGAGTATGTTTTACGCCAGGCGCGCACCACGCTCCACAGCAGCGCCGAAACCGCCAATCAGGACCCCTTCGTGCAGAAGATGCTCGGCGAAATCAGCGCCGGCGCTTTCGCCGTGAAGACGCTGATCCGCGAAGCGGCAAGAACGCTCGACCGCACCGCCGCCGCCTTTGCGAGCGGTGACGAAGAGGCGATAGAGGCGGCCCTGCTGGAAGGTTCGCTCGCCACAGCCCGCACCCAGATCATCGCATCGCAGCTTTCGCTGACGGTCGCCACCAATCTTTACGAACTCGGCGGCGGCTCGGCGACATCGAGCGAGCGGAATTTCGACCGCCACTGGCGTAATATCCGCACGGTCTACAATCACAATCCGCTCGCCCACAAGGCGCGGGTAATCGGTGACTATTACCTGAACGGCACCACGACCCACCTCAGGGAAGGCCGGGTGTTCTGACTATGCGGAAGATGCAGGCGGCAAAGGAGGAACAGAAATGAGACCGGAGTTTATCGCTCCCGCCGCGAGCCGGGCAGCTCTTCGCCTGCCCACACTTTCCCGCCTGCCACCGCTGACCGCCTTGCGCGCCTTTGTCGTCGCCGCCCGTCATGCAAGCTTTTCGCGGGCGGCGGAGGAACTGCATGTCTCGACCGCTGCCATCGGACAGCAGGTGCGAATTCTCGAGACCCATCTCGGCCAGCCGCTTTTCAGCCGCCAGCGCGGTGAATTGCTGCTGACGGATGCCGGCAGTGCGCTTTATCCCGGCCTTGCCGATGCTTTCGAGACCATGATCGGCAGTCTTTCCGACCTGATGGTTTCAAACGCCCGGCCGCAGCTGAAGGTGCTGGCGGAAGGTTGCTTTGCCGCCCGCTGGCTGGCGCCGCGGCTGGGCAGCATCGTTCCGGCGCTCGGAGACGTGGAGCTTTCCATTGAATCCCTCGAGAGCGAAACAATCGACCTCCCCCATTTCGACGCCGATTGCGCCATCGTTGCCACCCATGCGCAGATTCCGGGCTTCACTCATGAGCCGCTTTTCGCCGATACCGTCAGCGCCCTCTGCACCCCGGAATTCGCTGCACGCCATAGGCTTGCAGACGAACCGGAGCGCTTGCGGGATCTCGGTTTTGCGATGTTGCGTGGCAATGGCCTGGACCCGGCCTTCGAATGGGCGAACTGGCTTCGCGCCTGCCGCATTCCGCTCAGGCTCTCTGTGACCGGCCCACGTTTTTCACGCCAGACGGCGCTGATAGAGGCAATCTCCTCCGGCCACGGTATCGGCCTCGTGCGCCATTCGCTGATTTCGGAAGAGCTGAAAAACGGCCGGCTGATCGCTCCTTTTGGCGCACCGCAGCCGACCGCCAGCCGTTATCACCTGCTGACCAGTCCTGACAGGCGGCGGCTGCCGGAGGTTGCATCTCTACTCGCCCTGTTGCGCGAGGATATGCGCTCTCTCGAGGCCGCCGCCTGAACACGCCCGTCCCACCTCAGGCGCGTTCCCTTTGCAACTCTCTGGCCGCAAAGATATTTTCCGGCCGAGGCAGGCCATAGTGATCGCGCAGCGTATCGCCCTCATAATCTTCGCGGAACAGCCCACGCTGTTTGAGGATCGGCACGACCTCGTCGACGAAGTTGTCAAACCCGCCATTCAACCATGGCGGCATGATATTGAAGCCGTCGGCCGCGCCCTCGCGGAACCAGGTCTCTATCCAGTCCGCCACCTGTTCCGGCGTTCCGGAAATCACCTTGTGGCCACGTCCGCCAGCAAGCCGGTGCAGCAATTGCCGGATCGTCGGATTTTCCCGGTCGATGACATCGAGAACCAGCTGATGGCGGCTGCTATCCGCCTGCGCCCGTGTCGCCTCCACGGCCTCCTTCGGCAAAGGCTGGTCGAGATCGGCCGATGAGAGATCGATGCCGGTGATGCGCTGCAATTGCCCGAGCGAAAAGGCTGGCTGGATGAGATCGTTGAAAGAGGCCTCGAGCCTGCGCGCCTCCTCTTCGGTTGACGCGATGAAGGGGCTGATGCCCGGCAGGATTTTCACATGGGCGGGATTGCGCCCCGTGGCCGCGACGCGCCGCTTGATGTCGGAATAAAAAGACCGCGCACTCTCCAGAGTCTGATGCGCGGTAAAGATTGCCTCGGCATAATGGGCGGCGAAACCGCGCCCTTCCTCCGAGGAGCCGGCCTGCACATAGACCGGCCGGCCCTGCGGTGAACGCGGCACGTTGAGCGCGCCGCGCACCCGATAGAACTCGCCATCGTGATTGGCCGGATGGATGCGGTCTGTATCGGCAAAAAGGCCGCTTTCCTTATCGGCAACAATGGCATCATCTTCCCAGCTGTCCCAGAGCTTCGTCACCACATCCACGAACTCGATTGCCTGACGGTAACGGTCGGCATGCGGCGGATGCTTCTGGAGATTGAAATTGCCGGCAGCCGCATCCGCCGAAGTCGTCACAATGTTCCATCCCACCCGGCCGCCGCTGATATGATCGACGGACGCGAACAGCCGCGCAAGATTATAGGGCTCGTAATAGGTGGTCGACGCCGTGGCGATGAAGCCGATCTTTTCCGTGACGGCGGCAAGCGCCGAAAGCATGGTGATCGGCTCCAGCCGGTGGCGGGCGGCATAGCGGATATTGGCATCCAGCACCGGCGCATCGGCAAAGAAGATCGCATCCAGCTTGGCCGCCTCGGCCTTGCGGGCGATATCCTGATAGAGCTTTATATCGGTGACGCGATGCGGCTCAGAGTCCGGATGCCGCCAAGCCGCCTCGTGATGTCCGCCCGGATAGATGAACGCGTTAAGAACCAGCTTCTCGGATTTTCTGCTCATGGAAATGACCTCTTATTCGCTCTGAACCGAAGGGTTGGGAGGCTCTCACGCCTCCTTCGTCACCCAGGCCTTGGCGAGATTGCCGCTGAGCCCCTCTGCGCCTGTCGCATAATCCTTGATGCGCACGCTGCCGACGACCGGCTGGATGGGGGAGACGAGATTGATGACGGGAAGATCTTTGGCGATAACGGCCTGAAACTCCTTGAAGAAGGCGGCGCGTTTTTCGATATCCGGCTCCACCGCCGCTGCTTCCAGCAGCCGGTCCACTTCGGGATTGGCGTAGTTGCTGGCATTGGAGAATGGCAGGCCGATCTTGAAGTTCTTGCTCCAGTAGACGCGCTGCACGCCCGCTGTCGGATCGAAGGTATTGGAAAGGGATTCCACCGAAAGATCCCAGGCGCGGTCGGTATAGACCACCTTCACATAGGTGCCGAAATCGAATTTCTGGATATCCGCCTCAATGCCGATCTTCGACAGCGCCTGCGCGATGAAATCCGAATAGGTCTGCGGGTTGAACGGGTTGGTGGTAACCCGAAGCTTGAAACGCTTGCCGCCATCCTTGCGCGGGAAACCGGCCTCATCCAGCAGCTTTTCAGCCTGTGCGACATCGAACTTGGCGAAACCGATATCCGGATTGTGGAACTTCGCAAGGCCGGGGCTGATCGGCGTCGGCGATGGCACGGCGTAACCGTAAAGCACGGTATCGATGAGCGCCGGAACATCGATAGCATGGGCAATGGCCTGCCTCACCTTCAATTCCTTGAGATATTCGTTCTCAAGGTTGATCACCAGCTGGTTCTGCTGGCCGGCATAGGCATAGATGCGGTCATCCACCTTCAGCGTCGGAATGGATTTCAGCCGTTCCAGATCGGCAAGCGCCACCGGGTTGGGGCCGATGTCGCCTTCCCCGGTTTCCAGCGCCGCAGCGCGTGCGCCCGCATCGTTGATGAGGCGGATGATGACGCGGTCGAGATAGGGGCGCGGCGCATCCCAGTAGTCCGCATTTTTCTCCAGCAGGATATGACTGCCCGGCACCCATTCCTTCAGCACGAAGGGACCGCTGCCGATGATCTGGGCGGGTTTCGGATTATCTGTCGGCTTGAAGGTCTCGAAAATGTGCTTCGGCACAATTGGCGATTCCGACGAGGCAAGCGCGGTGATCAGACCCGGCGCCGGCTTGGAAAGCTTCACTTTCGCGACCAGCGGATCGGAGGTATCGACACTTTCAACATGCGAGAAAGTAGCGCGGCCGCGCGGATGCGCTTCCTTCAGCCGCAGAATGGAAAATTCCACGTCTGCCGATGTCACCGGTTTGCCATCGTGAAACTTCGCCTTGGGCTGCAGGTGGAAGACATATTCCAGCCCATCGGCCGAAACGCTCCATTCCCTGGCGAGGCTCGGCTTGGGCGAAAGCTCGTAATCATAGGTCAAAAGCCCGTCATAAATCTTCGAGCCGATAAACTGCGGACCGCCCGCACTGGTATTGATCGCCACGAGCTGGGTCGGCTCGGGAAAATAAACAATCTTGAGCGTGCCGCCCGAAACCGGCTCTTCGGCAGCGGCAAAGGAACCGCCTGGAAGCGCGACGAAAGCGCCGGCGGCAAGTGCAATTTTGTGAAACTGGCGTCTGGAAATGGTCATGTCTGTCTCCGAAAAAATCCGATATGCGGGCGCGGCAACTCAGTGCAGCTGCGGGAACCCGTGGCGCTCGGCGAGGATTTGCAAAATGCGTTTGGTGTCCTGAATGAAATGCGTCTCGCCCTTGGCCATAGCGTCGCTGGGTGCGTCGCCGGCAAAGATGAACAGCGGCAGCGACTGGTTTTCCTCTCCCACGGCGGCGATGACAGCCTCACGCGGGCGCTGGAAACCGACGCGATGGACATCGATCCCGGCGGCAAGGTCCGGAAAGGCAGCAAGCAGGCCTTCGATCTGGTTGCAATGGGGGCAGACGAAGCGGACACCGGGGTGTTTTGAGTCCTCAAAACCGGGGGCGATCAAAAAAAGCGTATCCTTGGCCATGGCATCCATCATGTGAGGGTGAGATTTCCAGCTCACAGTGCAGGCGGCCAAAGCGTCGGTCCAGAAAGCAATTCTTGCTTCGCGGCGAAGAAATGCTTTGCGCTAAATTATTGACGAAACTTATTTTTTCGAAATTTTGACGGGTGGCATCGCTGTTTCGCCCGACCTGTTTCATGCGCAAAGTTTTTCCCTGAAACGGGCGTGCCGCGCGAAGGTGGAAAAAGGATGGAAGGCGGATTTCGGCAATAAAAAACCCGGCAGAATTGCCGGGTTAATGTTGGTGATCGTAGACCCTTCATCCGTCATGCCGGGCTTGACCCGGCATCGCGTCTGCGCCGTGAGAGGAGTCTCTCGCGATCAAGGACTTGATCGCGCTGGACCCCGGATCCAGTCCGGGGTGACGGAGCCTGGATGCCTTTTTTGACAAACGCTCACTCGCCTTTCCAGGCCGTCGCCAGATCGCCATAAGCTATGTCGATGGTCGTCACGAGCGATTTCAGGCTGGTATTTCGCAGAATGACGGTCGGCAAGGCGACGATGGAAAAATTCGGCAGGTCATCGCCGACGACTTTCTGGATCTCATGGAACTGCCCGGCTCGCTTCGTTTCATCCACCTCGATGGCGGCCGCCCGGAAAAGATTGTCCACGGTGGGATTGTTATAGTGGGCGGCGTTGACATAAGGCGCGGGGTTCTTGATGCCATCGGACCAGTAAAGGCGCTGCACGCCCGCCGTCGGATCGAACAACCGGCTGATGCCGTTCACCGTCAGGTCAAAACCGCGCTCGGTATAAACGCGCTTGATGAAGGTGGCGAGATCGCCCTCCACGATATCCACCTTCACGCCGAGTTTGCCGAAGGATGAGCGGAGATATTCGGACGTCTTACGGAAGACGTCGGACGGCAGAAAGGCGAGCCGCAGCGAAAAGCGGGTGCCATCCGCGCCCTTTGGGTAACCGGCCTTGTCCAGCAGCTCATTCGCCTTGGCGAGATCGAAGGCATAGGTGAAGGGCTTTTCGTCATTATAGGCGGTGAAGACTGCCGGGATGTTTGAGCCAGCAGGTTTCGCCGTCCCGAAGAAGATGGCGTCATTGATGAAATCGCGGTCGATGGCATGGGCCAGCGCGTGACGCACCTCCTTCTTCGCCAGAATTGGGTTCTCCAGATTGAACTCAAACACGGCCGCATTGTTGAGATAAGCGTCGGTATAGACCTCCACTGCCAGTTTCGGATTTTGCCGCAGGCGCTCAAGGTCGCTGTAGGAGACATCGGCGGTGTAATCCGCCTCACCCGTCTCCACGGAAATGGTGGTAGACGCCGCATCGGCAACGAACCGTGCCACGAAACCATCGAGGTAAGGTAGATCGGCCTGCCAATAATCCGGGTTCTTCTTCAGCTTCACGTAGCTGCCGCGTTTCCATTCCTCGAACACGAAGGGGCCTGTGCCGATTGGCGCATTGCCGTTCGGGCTTTCATTGTAGTTTTCTGAAGCATAGGCATGGGCTGGCAATATGGGCGTTTCGCCGCCCGTCAGCGCCCGCAAAAGATACGGCGCGGGTTTGGAAAGCACCACCACGGCCGTCAGCGGATCGGGCGTTTCGATATCGGCAACATTGGCGAAGGTAATGCGTCCGCGTGGACCGACCTTCTTGAAGGCCAGCAGGGAAAATTTGACGTCCTGCGACGTGAAATCCTTGCCGTCATGCCATTTGACGCCCTTGCGCAGCTTGAAAGTGTGGCGCAGCCCGTCGGCCGATGTTTCCCAGCTTTCAGCCAGAACCGGGTGCGGTTTGAACTCGCTGTCGAACCGCACCAGCCCTTCGAGGATTTTCGTGGAAATGGCGCGGGTGCGCGTATTGGAATCGGAAAGCGGCACCAGCGTCGTCGGCTCTCCAAGGCCTGCAAGGGTGACGATCCCGCCCTTTTTCGGCGTTTCGGCCGCCAGAGCCGGCAGGGAGGGCAACAGCATGGCCCCGGTTAGCGCTGCACTCAAAAGCAATGTCTTACGTCTTGTAATATCCATGGATGTTTCCTTTTGCAGGCTTGTTTTTAAATGTTCACGCAGGTTTCAGCCGGGTTTCCACCAGCCGGGCAAACAGGGTGGCGCCAACCGGCAGAATGGCGTCGTCAACGATGAAACCGGGATTATGGGCGGGCACCGTGCCGGAATGGCCGAGGGTGAAAAACGCGCCGGGCGCGTGTTTCAGGAGATCGGCAAAATCCTCGCTGCCCATGAAACGGCCGGGCTCGGTGGAAACGCGCTCGTCTCCCAGAACCTCACGCGCCACGCCGGCGACGATCCCCACCGATGCATCGTCATTGGTGAGAACCGAGAATATGTCGCGAATATCCACCTCGGCGGTGAGGCCGTGCGCCGCGGCAATGTGATCGGAAATCGTGCGGATGCGCTGCCTTATGGTTTCGCGCACGCTGTCGGAAAAAGCCCGCACCGTCCCGGCAATCGCTGACGTTTCGGGAATGACGTTATAGGCCGATCCCGCTTCGATACGAGTGATCGACAGGACGGCAGGATCGGTCGGCGACACATTGCGGCTGACGATGGTTTGCAATGCCTGGATCAGTTCACCCGTCGCCGGCACCGGGTCACGCGAAACATCGGGGTGAGCAGCGTGGGCACCCCTGCCCTTAAGCCGGATATCGAAGAAATCCGCCCCCGCCAGAATGGTGCCGGGCGAAACCTTGAGATGATTGGGCGCGGCATGGGAGGAATTGTGCAGCCCGTAAATCTCGTCAACGGGGAAGTCCTTGAACAACCCATCGGCGATCATGGCGCGCGCGCCGCCGAGACCTTCCTCGGCCGGCTGGAAAATGAACACCACCGTGCCGGCGAAATCGCGGGTTTCCGCCAGATAACGGGCGGTGCCGAGCAGGATGGTGGTGTGCACATCATGCCC
This sequence comes from Agrobacterium sp. 16-172Ci, assembly GCF_053522725.1. Classification (NCBI taxonomy): domain Bacteria; kingdom Pseudomonadati; phylum Pseudomonadota; class Alphaproteobacteria; order Hyphomicrobiales; family Rhizobiaceae; genus Agrobacterium; species Agrobacterium sp. 16-172Ci. Next base: position 38,625 of record NZ_JBNWBW010000028.1, on the reverse strand, counting down.
GCAGCCGTGGAATTTGCCGGGATAGACCGACGCATAGGGCAGACCGGTTTCCTCCGGCATCGGCAGGGCATCCATATCCGCCCGCAGCCCGATGGAGCGATTGCCCGCATGGCGGCCGCGCAGCACGCCGACCACGCCGGTCTTGCCATAACCGCGATGCACCTCAATACCCCAGGAGGCGAGCTTTTCAGCGACGATGCCGGAGGTGCGGACCTCCTCGAAACCGATTTCCGGATGCCGGTGCAGATCGTGGCGGATGGAGACGAGTTCGGGAACATAGGTCCCGATCCGATCCAGAATTTTAGGAGCGGGCGTTTTGACGGGATCGACGGCGATATTCACGGTATCTCCTCAGGGCAAAAAATATCGTTTTCGCAATCGGGGCGATTGCGAAGGGTGGTTTTCGGGACTGGAAAATGCAGCGGGAGAGGCGTCAGAGCCTCAGGCCCGCCTCCTTCATCAGCGGCAGAATGCGCTCTGCGAAATAATCGAGGTCTTCGCGGAAATCGTAGAAATTCAGCTGAACCCCATCGATCCCTGCCTTTTTCAGACCGACAAGCTGCTCGACTACCTGCTCTGGCGAACCGATGATTTCGATATTGCCGCCAAGATTGCGCCCCTGCTTGTGGCGCGCATCGCCGCGGCCGCGCCAGGCATGGGCGTCGCTGTCGTAATTATTGGTGGCGAAGGCGCGGGTGCCGGGCTGCGGTTTTCCGGCCTCAATGGCATCCGCATAGGCGATTGCCTCCCTCTCCGTATCGCGGCTGACGATGATCGGATTGATAATCGTCTTTACCTGCCGGCCATAGGCCTTTGCGCGGTTTTTAATGTTTGCGACATGATCTGGAAGCGTTTCCAGCGCGCTGTCTATATGCGCGCCACCGGGCGAGGTGACGAAAACCAGATCGGAATGACGGGCGGCGAAATCGATGCCTGCGGGCGAACCGGTCGCCGTCACCAGCGGCGGGCGTCCGAAAGCAGGCTTCGGCGTGATCCAGCCATTGTTGATCGCCCAGGGATTGAGCTTGCCTTCATAGGAAAAATTCTCGGTCTCACCCCACAGGCGATGGAGCACATCGAACAATTCGCCGGCCATATCGTAACGCTTGTCGTGGTCGATACGCTGCCAGCCGAACATTTCATGCTCGATGGCGCGGTGGCCGGTGACGATGTTGATGCCCCAGCGTCCCTTGGCGATATGATCCAGCGTCGCACCATATTTGGCGAGATGCAGCGGATGCAGCGGCCCATAAAGCACATGGATGGTGGAGATCAGCAGAATGCTCTTCGTGACGGCCGCCATGGCGCCAAGCGCGATGAAACTGTCGAGCGAGGATTCGCCGTCATAACCGCCCTTCGGCAGCCATTGTGTGCGACTGAAGGCGATTTCGAAACCAAGCTCTTCCGCGCGCTTCACCAGTTCGACATTGTAATCGAAGGTCCAGCTGTTACTCGTCGGCAGGCTGGAGAAATTGATGTCCTGAAGATTGAGGAACAGGCCCAGCATCAACGGCTGTTTCACCGCCCGGCTGAGCGGGCTGTCTTCAAAATCAGCCGGGCTTTTCAGGTCGAGACCTTTCAGCTCGGAACCTTCAGGCAGCGGAACAGTCAACGCCATGTCTTTTCTCCCTCGGAATGATCCTGTGGGGTGGTTGCCAGCCGGAGACGCAGATAGTCCTCCACGCTGCGGGGCAAACGGCCGGTAATCTGCTGGACGGTATTGTTGACGGACGCCGCGAGACCTTTGCGGATGAGTTGGCCGAATTCGCCGACCGCCTTCTGTTCAAACGCGCTGATATGCGGCGGAAAGGCCGGGGCGGCATTGTCCGAAATTCCCACGGGCCGATGCTGGATGCGCGCCGCGATGCGGGCGATTTCCAACGCCGACAAGGCTTCGCCACCGGTCAGCACCAGGACGCCGGAAACAGGCGCGCTTGTGGTGAGCGCATGAACCGCGACATCGGCAATATCGTCCGCATCGATGAAGGAGACAGCCGCATTGCCAAAGCGGGCGGGCACATCCTCCCCCTTGCGCAGTGCGGCGACAACGGGTTCCAGTGCAACCTGCATCCAGGCATTCGGCCGCAGCACCGTATACGCGACACCGCTTGCGGCCAGATGCGCTTCCACCTCGGCATGCGCCGCTCCCGAAATGGAATGTACGGCATTCTCAATGGTCCAGTCGGAGCCGGATATTTTCACGATCCGCGATGCACCGGCGGAGATGGCGGCATCGATGACCGCCTTCTGGTCCGCCGCCAGCATTTCACCGATGGGGGAAAGCAGAAAGACGGTCTCGATACCGCGCAAGGCCTCCTTCAGGCTGGCCGGATCGGAAAAATTACCCTCCGCAATCTCGACCCTGTCGCCCCAGAGCTTGAGCGCGTCCTCGCGCCTGCGGGTCAGCACCCGAACCTTCACCGCTTTCTGCAAGACACGGCTGACGACACGTCTGCCGAGCTTGCCGGTTGCGCCCGTTACAAGAATGGTGGCTGTCATGACGCCCTCACTTTCCCGCACTGCGTTGCGCAGCATCTTGCTGTGAATAAAGGGCGCGTGGATCGGCCCAATCCTGCACATCGAAATCCGCCGGAATGAATTTCCATTCCAGCAGGAAATCCTTGAAATGGCTGAGTGCATCCAGCTCGGCCGGATCGAGATCGAGCCTCAGATTGCGGTGCACATCCGGGCCATTCGCAGCCAGAACCGCCTCCTCGCTGACGCCGATCTCACGGGCGATGAAACGCACGGCTTCCGCAGGATTGTCATTTGCCCACTGGGCAACCCGCTGTACGGTGGCGACCAGTTCCGCCACCAGATCGGGCCGCTCATCGGCAAAGGTGGCGTCCACCGTCAAGGGGCGCGGCGTGCCGTTGTTGATGCGGATTTTCGGATCGGGGTGAAATCCCGTCGACACCACGACCTGCGCACCGATCAGATTGGCGACCGTGACACCTTCCGCTCCCTTGACGAAAAATGCATCGATCTGGCCACGGTGCAGCGCTGCAATCTCCTCGCCATAAGGAAACCGCCGGCGCAGACCATGGAACCTGTCGTCAGAAGGATCGAGCAACACCGGCTCTTTCGCCGTGAGATCGACAAGCTCGACATCCGCAACGGCGAGGCCCGAGATCGTCAGCGCCGACACGATGCCCTTCAGGGATGTCGCACGATGGAAATCGATGGTTTCATTCGGCCGTTTCGGCAGGCCGATGCGCCGCCCCTTCAGGTCACTGTCCTTGCTTATTCCACTTGCTGGCAAAGCGATGACAGCCTGAAACTCATCGGTTCTCGTCAACCCCACCAGCCGTGTTTTCCGGCCGCCTGATTTCGCCCAGATCGGCGGAATATTGCCGCCCTGACGGAAGGACCAGTCCAGGCGATGATCGAAATGGCTCTGGCGAATGGCCGGATCGGCCGCGTCGCGAATGGAGGAAACAGAGATGCCATGGGTGGCGAAACTGTCCTCGATCCAGCCCAGTTGCGCCGCGATGGAAAGCGGCGTGGGCGCCGGGCAGCGTGTGTACCACACGGTTACGGGTTGGGTTATCTGGCGAAGGGCGGCATCAGCCATGGCGTTCGTCCTCGAAATTGCGATCTGAACGGCACGCTACACGCCATAAAATATTTTCTATAGATAAAGTGTACTATTTCAGGCGCGATTGGGGAAATTCGTTTCCATCTTATCCGCGATACACCGGAGTGGCGGAATATCCTTTCGATAATGGCAAGATTCTGGGTCGCATCCCTACCTCCGCCTCGGCGTTATCTCCTTTCAACCGTAGCTTGGGTGCTGCCACGGATGAAAGTTTTTCTTCTCTGCGCGGCAAGGATTTTTAACTCGCGACCGGACCCCCGGCTGTTACGCTTCCCGCAATTGCGCCGGTCAATACAGGCCGGCAATCCAACAGACCTGAAAGAAACGTGGCAGCATGAGCAAGACCAAACGCCGGCTTAATCTCAATGTCGGCATCAACACCACCGGATACCTCGCCAATGCCTGGAAATACCGGAGCGGGGACCGGCACGACATCAATGACATAGGCTATTATCGCCGGCTGACGGAACTGGCGCATAAGGGCCGGTTCGACGCGGTTTTCCTTTCCGACCACCCGGCACTGCTGACCGACCCGGCAAGCCGCCCGTTTCACACCATCGATCCGCTCATTCTCTCGACATCGCTTGCCGCACAGGTGCCGGATATCGGTTTTGTGGCAACGGTATCCTCCACCTATAATTCGCCCTATAATTTCGCCAGACGAACCCAATCCATCGACCTTGTCACCGGCGGCAGGCTGATCGTCAACATCGTCTCTTCCTTCAATCCCAATGTCGCCGCCAATTTCGGCAACGATCCGCTGCCGCCGCGCAGCGAGAGATATGCCAAGGCCACCGAATTTCTCGATGTGGCGAAAAAACTCTGGTCAAGCTGGGATCCGCGCCGCGAAGGCCAGGTGCCGGAAGAGCGTTTCTGGGATGCGGCGACCGCCGAAACCATCGATCACGAGGGGCAATATTTCCATGTCAAAGGCCCGCTCAACGTTCCGCGTGGGCCGCAGGGGCATCCCGTCATCGCGCAGGCCGGCGCCTCCGAAGGCGGCATCGATCTGGCGGCACGCCATGGCGAGATTATCTATTGCAACATCCTGTCACGCCCGGCGGGCCAGGCCTTTGGCAAGAAGGTCCGCGACCGAGCCATCTCCCTCGGCCGCGATCCCTCCGGCGTCCGCATCGTTCCGGGCCTCGTTGTCATTCTCGGCGAGACCCGTGAGGAAGCATTGCGCAAACACGAACTGTATAGCGGAACAGGCTCCGAAGACGGTCTGCTGGCGCGCTTCGCTAGGGAAAACGGCATCGATCCCCGCGATTTCAATCCCGATGTGAAACTCGATGCGGAACGTTTCGTCCCGGACCAGAACCGGCAATGGGCAGTGGGCATGGGGCTTGGCCTTTCCGACCTGCTGAGCCATGAAAAACTCACCGCCCGCGAGGCCGTGCGCCGCTCGGAAGGACATCACCGGCTGCTGCTCGGCACGCCGGAAGAGGTGGCGGATGGCATTATCGACCTCTGGCAGGATGGCACGGTGGATGGTTACACCCTGCAGCCGCCGCGAGCACCCGACGACATTGCTGAATTCGTCGAAAAGGTCGTGCCGGTGCTTCAGGATCGGGGTGTTTACCCGCGCCAATATGAAGGCGCGACGATCCGCGACCGCTATGGCCTGCCTTATCCAGATTGAATAGCAGCGGTGGCGCTATCGCAAATGTCGATCTCCCGCCCCTCCCGCATGAGGCGGGAATGGCGGGAACGGAACATATTATTGGCCCGTCGCCACTTTCAAAACCGGCTGCCCGCCTGAGAGCTGCGGCAGGACGGAGGCGAAATCCGTGACGATCTGGCGATAATCTTCCGGCTGGAATTCATAGGGCAGTTCGAGGCGGAATTCCGAGACGTGCGGCAGAACGGGATCGCGCGACAGTCTCTCCAGAATTTCGTCCGTCGTTCCAACGATATCGGGCAGGAAAAGCGTGCGGCGCGCGCCATGCGGCGTGGTCGTGCGCTTGTCACGCTCGGCGGCGAATTCCTTGTAACGGCGGCGGGTCGCGGGGCTCGCGCTATCGGTCGGCAGGATCACGCGGCCAAGAGCGACACGCGGCTGGCGCTCATGCGCCCATTCCTGCCGGAAGCGGCTGACCAGCGCCGCCTGCGCGGTCAGAAAATCATCGGTATTTTCGCCGCTGACGATATTGCCCGTCAGAAGATTGAAGCCCGCCTTCCCAGCCCAGCGCGCGGAATTCTGCGATCCGCCGCCATACCAGAGCCGGTCCGTCAGCCCCCTGGCGACTGGACGCAGGCGCGGCACCTGCGCGCCGGCCGCATTACCCGCTTCCGTCTCGCTGGATAGCGGTTCCGACCGCAGGGCCCTTGCCAGCTTTTCGGCGCGGGCATGGCTGTAGTCCGCATCGGGAACCGTATCGACATAATCCGAAATAAGATGGGCGAAGGGTGGCGCGCCCACCGAAACCCCGACATTCAACCGCCCGCGCGACAGGACATCCACGGTGGCCAGATCTTCCGCCAGCCTGAAGGGATTTTCGTAACCAAGCTGAATGACGGCGGTGCCGAGGCCGATCCGTTTCGTGCGCTGCGATGCCGCCGCGAGGAAAGTCGCCGCCGATGACACGCCCCGTTCCAGATGGCGCTGGCGAACCCAGGCGCTGTGATAACCCAGCGCCTCTCCGGTTTCGAAAAGCCGCAGGGTTTCTTCCAGCCCTCGTGCCGGATCGTCGTCCTGATAATTGCCGGGAACGAGAAAGGCAAATTGGGAGATATGGGAAAGAGGCATGGCTGTACATCCGGAAATGACTGTTGAAGCTCAGCAGCGCAGATGCAGCCATCCCTGTCCCGGACAGCCGTTCAATGCTGCGCATACCCATGCAGAATGCATGATGAGGGGCGCGGCTGGCACGGCATGTTCGTTTATAGTGCCGGCCTTTGTTGAAAGATCGTTGCGCGATTCAATAGTCTACTAAAATTATGGATTACATCCCATTCGGCATAGGTCGCGCTCATGCCTCCCGTCAGATTTTCTTTCGCCAAGGCGCAAAATTTCCCTCAGGAGCCCGGTCTCACCGATGACCTGTGCAACGCCGTGCGCAAATGGCCTTGATTTTTGGCACTAACATGTAATACAGATTATCATACATGTTGACAAATAACGCATACATGTATGACATTGCAGCAATCGCAAACGCTGCCATACCTGCATGAGGGAGGAATTATGATCATCACCGACGTCGAGGTCCGTGTTTTCCGCACGACGACCCGTCGGCACTCGGACAGTGCCGGTCACGCGCATCCGGGTCCGGCGCATCAGGTGGAACAGGCCATGCTGACAATCCGCACCGAGGACGGTCAGGAAGGCCATTCTTTCACCGCGCCGGAGATCGTTCGCCCGCATGTCATCGAGAAATTCGTCAAGAAAGTCCTGATCGGTGAAGACCATCGCGACCGCGAACGGCTATGGCAGGACCTTGCTCACTGGCAACGCGGTTCGGCCGCGCAGCTGACCGACCGCACGCTGGCGGTGGTCGATTGCGCCTTGTGGGACCTTGCCGGCCGCTCGCTCAATCAACCTGTATACAAGTTGATCGGCGGCTATCGCGACAAGGTGCTCGCCTATGGCTCCATCATGTGCGGCGATGAGCTGGAAGGCGGGCTTGCGACACCTGAGGACTACGGCCGCTTTGCCGAAACGCTGGTGAAGCGCGGCTACAAGGGCATCAAGCTGCACACATGGATGCCGCCCGTCAGCTGGGCACCGGATGTGAAGATGGATCTCAAGGCCTGCGCAGCCGTGCGCGAGGCGGTCGGACCCGATATTCGCCTGATGATCGACGCCTTCCACTGGTATTCCCGCACCGATGCGCTGGCGCTTGGGCGTGGTCTCGAAAAACTCGGTTTCGACTGGATCGAGGAACCGATGGATGAGCAGTCGCTGTCTTCCTACAAATGGCTTTCCGACAATCTCGATATTCCGGTCGTCGGCCCCGAAAGTGCGGCCGGCAAACATTGGCACCGGGCCGAATGGATCAAATCCGGCGCCTGCGATATTCTGCGCACCGGCGTCAACGATGTCGGCGGCATCACCCCGGCGCTGAAGACCATGCATCTGGCTGAAGCCTTCGGCATGGAATGCGAGGTGCATGGCAATACCGGCATGAACCTTCATGTTGTCGCCGCCACCAAGAATTGCCGCTGGTATGAGCGCGGCCTGTTGCACCCCTTCCTCGAATATGATGACGGCCACGATTATCTGAAGTCGCTGTCCGACCCGATGGACCGCGACGGCTTCGTGCATGTCCCTGACCGGCCGGGCCTTGGCGAGGACATCGATTTTACCTTCATCGACAACAATCGGGTGAGGTAAGGGGCGATGAAAACGGTGCTCGCCTTCGGAGACAGCCTCACCTGGGGCGCGGACCCGGCAACGGGTCTGCGGCACCCCGCCGAACACCGCTGGCCGGAGGTGCTGGAGGCGGAGCTTTCCGGAAAGGCGAAGGTTCATCCGGAAGGGCTTGGCGGGCGCACCACCTGCTACGATGACCATGCCGGCCCGGCCTGCCGCAATGGCGCGCGGGCGCTTGAAGTCGCGTTGTCCTGCCACATGCCACTCGATCTCGTCATCGTCATGCTCGGCACCAACGATATCAAACCGGTGCATGGCGGGCGTGCGGAAGCCGCCGTTTCCGGCATGCGGCGGCTGGCGCAGATTGTCGAGACCTTCATTTACAAACCGCGTGAGGCCGTTCCGAAACTGCTGATCGTCTCCCCGCCGCCCTGCGTCGCGGGCCCCGGCGGAGAGCCCGCGGGTGGGCGGGACATCGGGCAATCGCTCAGGCTTGCGCCGCTTTACCGCAAACTCGCCGCCGAACTTGGACATGCCTTTTTCGATGCCGGATCGGTTGCCAGCGCCTCACCGGTGGATGGCGTGCATCTGGACGCGCCGGCAACGGCGGCAATCGGCCGGGCGCTCGCAGCTCCGGTCAGAGAGATTCTTGGCTGATCCTGCGACGCCCGAGGAGGAACCGGGCGTGTGGATCAAAACGTGGAAAGGCCGTATGAACCGGCCGTATTGGGAGGAAAGATGAAACATTTTCTTGCAACCGCAGCACTTGGCGCCCTGCTGATCGGCGCCATGCCGCTCAGCGCCTTTGCCGAAACGCCGAAGGACCAGCTCATCGTCGCCACGACCATGAGCAATATCCTCACCCTCGATCCCGCCGCCATTACCGGCCGCGAGACCGTGCAGGTGCTGAACAATGTCTATGACACGCTGGTCGTGCTTTCCCCGAAAGATCGCAGCGTTCAGCCTCGCATTGCCGAACGCTGGGAGATTGCCGAAGACCGGAAATCCATTCGTTTCCATCTGCGCGCCGATGCCAAATTCGCTTCCGGCAATGCCGTGACGGCAAAGGACGTGGCGTGGAGCCTAAAGCGGCTGCTTGCCCGCAACCTGGCGCAATCGTCCTTCCTGAAAACCCGCGGCTTCAAGCTGGAAGAGGCCGACAAGCTGTTCGTTGCCGAAAACGACCAGACCTTCGTGCTGAATATCCCGAAGCCCGACGATCCCAACCTTCTGCTGATGATCCTTGCGCAGAACGGCCCCGGCTCGATCATCGACAGCAAGACGGCGCTTGAGAATGAAAAGGACGGCGATCTGGGCGGCGCATGGCTGACGCTGAATTCCGCCGGCTCCGGCCCCTTCAAGCTGACGCAGTGGAAATCCAACGAATATATCATCCTCACCCGCAACGACGATTATTGGGGTGAGAAGGCCAAGATGAAGCGCATCCTGATGCGCCATCTGCCGGAATCGCAGTCGCAGCGGCTGATGCTGGAAAAAGGCGATATCGACGTTGCCTATTCCCTTCAGGCCCCGGACCTGAAATCGCTCGAGGCCGACAAGGCCGTCACCATCGAATCCACACCCGGTTCCGGTTTTTATTACCTCAGCGTTTCGATGAAGGATGAGCGCTTCGCCAACAAGAAGGTGCGCGAGGCCCTGCGTTACCTGATCGACTACGACGGTCTCGACAAGGCGGTCATGCCCTATTACGGCAAGCTGCATCAGCGCTCCCTCAGCACTGGCGTCATGGGCGCGCTGCCGGATCAGGGCTACAAGCTCGACATCGAAAAAGCCAAGTCGCTTCTGGCAGAAGCTGGTTATCCTAACGGTTTCAAGACCACGCTGCGCGTGCTTTCGGAAGACCCCTTCATGAAGGCGGCAACGGCGATCCAGAACACGCTGGCGCAGGCCGGCATTCAAGCCGAGCTGATCAGCGGCTCCGGCGACCAGATCTATGGCGCCATGCGCGAGCGGAATTTCGAACTGCTGCTCGGCCGCGGCGGCGGCGGCCAGCAGCCGCACCCGGACAACAACCTGCGCTCCATCGCCTATAATCCCAACAATGCCGATGACGCCAAGCTCACCAATTACCAGAGCTGGCGCACCAGCTTCTTCGATGAGAAGCTGAACAAGATGATCGAGGCGGCGCTGGTCGAGCGCGACGTGGCGAAACAGACGAAGCTTTATGAGGAGTTGCAGGGCTATATGGACGAGATCGTCATGTCCATTCAGCCCTTCTCCGAAGTCATCGACACCGCCGCCTTCCGCAGTGACGTCAAGGGCATGATCGTCAGCCCCTGGCTTTCGCGGTTTGAAGAGGTGAGCAAGGAGCGGTAATTCGCCGCCTATGCTCGAATAAGAAAAGGCGCGGGCTAACCCCGCGCTTTTTTTGCTGCCGACAAGGCCTTACAAAGCCGAAATATTCCGCAAAGTGAGGCATCCGCACTCCATCACCCCGGACTAGATCCGGGGTCCAGCGCGATCAAGTCCTTGATCGCGTAAGACTCCTCTCACGGCGCAGACGCGTCGTGGCTGGATGCCGGATCTAGTCCGGCATGACGGAGGAGAGGCTCCGTTTGTCAGCAGCCCAAGGCCCGATCACCAACGGTCTTTTCTATTTTCGGCCTGCCTCCCCAAAAAAATGCCCGGCAGGGGGGCCGGGCAAGGAAGGAGGATGTTATTATCCGTGACGCCCCGGAGGAGGACGGCACGGTCTTGGAGCCGTCACGCGCCTTCATATTCCAGCGAGGCGCCGATCAGTTCGCGCGCATAGGGATGCGTCGCGCCATTGCCGGCGATAGCCTCGCGCGGCAGGATTTCGGTGATTTCGCCGCGCAGCATCACCGCGAAGCGGTCGCACATGTGGTCGACGACGGCGAGATCGTGGGTCACCATGATATAGGTGAAGCCACGCTCTTCCCGCAGGCGCTGGAGGAGATTGAGGATTTCCGCCTGCACCGAGACGTCGAGCGCAGACGTCGGCTCGTCTAGCAGCAGCAGCGACGGTTCGAGGATCAGCGCCCGGGCAATCGCCACGCGCTGCCGCTGACCGCCGGAAAGCTGATGCGGGAAGCGGTCGAGGAAAGAGATGGGCAGTCCGACATCCGTGATGACCTTGCGCATCCGCTCTTCACGGTCGCCGAGCTTGTGGATCGCAAGCGATTCCGAAAGCACGGTGCGCACCGACTGGCGAGGATGCAGCGATCCGTAGGGGTCCTGAAACACCATTTGCAGCATGCGGCACCGCTCGATCAGCGGCATATCGCGCACCGACCTGCCGTCGATGAGGATATCGCCGGTCCAGAAATCGTTGAGCATGGAGACGCAGCGAAGCACGGTGGATTTGCCCGATCCGCTTTCGCCGACCAGCCCGAAGCACTCACCCGGCTCGACGCGGAAGGATACGGAAGGCAGCACTTTCAGCGCCGTATGGCCGCTGCCGAAGGTGATGGAGAGATCGCGGGTTTCAACGGAAACGGCCATTATACGTTCTCCTCCAGCCATTCGGGGCGGCGATCGAGCACCGCAAGCGGCGCACGCGAGCCGCCGATACGCGGCTGCGCCGCCAGCAGGCCGCGCGTATAGGGGTGCTGCGCCTGATCGAGATCGCGTGCGGCGAGCGTTTCCACCACCCGGCCGGAATACATAATGAGCACCCGGTCGCAGAAATTCCGCACGAGATTAAGGTCGTGGCTGATCATGATGAGGCCGATGCCGCGATCGCGCACGAGATCGTCGAGAATATTCAGCACCTGCAGCCGCACCGTCACATCGAGCGCCGAGGTCGGCTCATCGGCGATGACGAGATCGGGATCGGCAAGCAGCATCATGGCGATCATGACACGCTGGCCCATGCCGCCGGAAATCTCATGCGGATATTGCTCGTAAACCCGGGCGGCATCGCGGATTTTCACCGCATCGAGCATGGCCAGCGCCTTTTCCCGGGCCTCGGCTTTCGAAGCCTTGAAGTGGCGCAGATAAGTCTCCGTCACCTGGTCGCCGACCCGGCGGATGGGGTTGAGGGAGAATTTCGGATCCTGAAGGATCATCGACATGCGCCGGCCGCGAACCTTCAACATCTCCTTCTCATCAAGCGAGAGAAGATCGAGGCCATCGAAATCCAGCCTGTCGGCGGTGATCGTCGCCGATGGCAGAAGGCGCAGCAGGGCGCGGCCGACGGTGGATTTGCCCGAGCCGCTTTCGCCGACGATGCCGAGCCGTTCCCGGCCAAGGGTGAAGGAGATGCCGCGCACCGCCTCAGTCGGCGAGCCGCCATAACGGATACGGAGATTTTCGACGTCGAGGATTGGTTTTTCCATGGCCCTATCTCCGGTTCATCTGCTTCGGATCGAGCGCATCCCGCAGGCCATCACCCAGAAGATTGAAGGCGAGGCTGACGGAGAGGATCGCAATGCCGGGGAAGGTGACGAGCCACCAGCTATCCAGCATGTAACGCCGGCCGGTGGCGATCATCGCCCCCCATTCCGGCAGCGGCGGCTGCGCGCCGAGGCCGAGGAAGCCGAGGCCGGCGGCGGTGAGGATGACGGTCGCCATGTTCAGCGTCAGGCGGATGAGGACCGAAGGCAGGCACATGGGCATGATCGACTTGACGATGATGCGCAGCGGCGATGCGCCCTGAAGCCGCGCGGCGGCAATGTAATCCGCCTTGCGAAAAGTCATGGCTTCGGCACGGGCAAGGCGCGCAATCGGCGGCCATGAGGTGAGTGCAATCGCGATGATCGCATTGTTGAGGCTCGGGCCGAGCGCTGCGACGAAGGCGAGCGACAGGATGAGGCTCGGGAAGGACAGGAAAATATCCGTGATGCGCATCATCACCGTATCGAACTTGCCGCCGAGATAACCGGAGGCCGTGCCGACCAGAAGGCCAACGGGACCGACGATGATCGAGACCAGCGAGATGATGGTGAGTGTGATGCGTGCGCCCCAGAGAAGGCGGCTGTAGATATCGCGCCCCAACTCGTCCGTGCCGAAGACGTGGCCATTACCCGGAGCCTTCAGCGTATTGGCGAGATCCTGTGCGTAGGGGTCATGCGTCGCAAGCCAGGGCGCGAAAATCGCAGCGATGACCAGAAGCAGCAGCACAGCCAAACCGAAGGCCGATGTCGGGCTTTTCAGGAGGAAAACCACGATGTTCTTCAGCGCATTCAAGGGCACCGGAAGGCGGAAGGAGGTTTCTGTACGGGCCGTCATCAGCGGGTCCTCGGATCGAAAAAGCGGTAGAGAATGTCGGACAGGAGATTGAGCCCGATAAAGATGACGCCAACGATAAGCACGCAGGTCATCACGGCATTCATGTCGCCGATAATAAGATTGCTGGTGAGATATTGCCCGAAACCCGGCCAGGCGAAGACGGTCTCGATGAGAACCGCCCCTTCCAGCAGCGAGCCGTAAGCAAGCGCAATGATGGTGACGAGCTGCACGCGGATATTGCCGAAGGCATGCAGCCACACCGTCTGCCGCTGCGACAGGCCCTTGACCCGGGCCGTCGTCACATATTCCTGGCCCAACTGGTCCAGCATGAAGCTACGCGTCATGCGGGTGATATAGGCCGAGGAGGAATAACCGAGCAAAGCGGCGGGAAGGATGAGGTGGTTGATGGCCGACCAGAAGACCTCCATATCGCCCGCAAGCAGGCTGTCGATGAGCAGAAAGCCCGTCCGCTCCTCGACCAGACCGATATAGAACTGGTCCATGCGTCCACCACCGCCGACAAGGCCGAGATGGGCGTAAAAAACGATCAGCGCGATCATGCCGGTCCAGAAGATCGGCATGGAATGGCCGAACAGGCTGAGCACGCGCACCAGATGATCCTGCCAGCGGTCTTTATTGACGGCGGCATAAACGCCCATGGGAATGCCGAGGCCGGCACCGATCAGGATCGCGAAGGTCGCCAGCTCCATCGTCGCCGGCATGACCCTGATGATGTCTTCGATGACCGGACGCCCGGTGCGGATCGAGGTTCCGAAATCGCCGGTGAACACGTCTCCCAGATAATAGAAGAACTGTTGCCACAGCGGACGGTCGAAACCGAGCGCGTGATAGACCTGTTCATAGGTTTCGCGCGTCGCATCCTCGCCCACGATCGCCCGCACGGGATCGGCGGGCATCAGGCGGCCGATAAAAAAGGTCAGCAGCAGTAATCCAAGCAGCGTAACCGCAATACTTCCGATCTGGCCGGACAGGCCATATAGCGAAAGGCGTCTTTTTGACATGATTCCTCCCTTGCCAGAGATCGACCGCGCAAGCGACCAGGGCGCAATCCTGTCTGACAACTATCCGCAAGTTGTCACAGGTGTTGGAAGCTGTCAAGCGCATCCCAGCGAAATCCGTATTGGACGAGGTTCCGAAATATGTGTCCGGGGTGGAATTTCGGACGGGACTCACCCCGCTTTCGTTTTTTTTGGGGAAAAGGGCCTGCGTTGCCGCAACCGCAAAAGCCTGTATTCTCGGCCTTGCGGAATGCGCCGATACCTGTCCCTGGCTATGATACCAATAAGGTGCGTACTTCAGGGGGAGGAAAATATGGCTGACATGACGCTTCTGGCATTTGCCGTGGCCGCCATTATCGGAATTGCAACACCCGGCCCCACCCTTTGCTGGCGCTTGCCAATGGCTGGAGATTCGGAATACGCCGCGCCATGATCGGCATGGCCGGCGCTGCTCTCTCGGGTTTCATCCTGGTCGGCGCGGTTGCATTGGGATTGGGCTGGCCTTCTATCGGCGGGCAACTGCGTAAACCATTGATATATGGTCGGGATCACTCCACCGCTGTGCGGGAGCGCAGAAGCACCTTGTAGCGCTCAAGGCTGCCGCGCAGATGCGCCGCCATATATTGGCGGGCGGCATCGGCATCGCCTTCGATGATGGCGTCAACGATCTTCGCATGCTCCTCCTGGAGATGCAGGTTGTAGTCCTTCGGACGCGACCCGGGCGCCGCACCCTGCAATTCGCCGCGGGGAATGATGCCGGAGCGAATGAGCTGAAGAAACTCTGGAAACCGCCTGTTCTGCGTCGCCTGTGCAATGGCCAGATGGAACTCGAAATCGGCGTCCCGCGTCGGCAGGCCGGCGGCGAGACAATCACCAACGCGCCGATGCGCATCCACAATCGCCTCCACCTGCACGGCGGAACGGCGCGATGCCGCAAGCCCGGCGGATTCGACCTCGAAAACGGTGCGCAATTCCAGCAATTCGATCACCGAGGAAATTCGCCCGACGGCCAGATCGTTAAAGGGCAGCTCCTTGGCCGGTTTTACTTCGACAGCAAAAACGCCCGCGCCCTTGCGGGCTTCAACAAGGCCATCGGCGCGCAGAATGGCGATGGCCTCGCGCACCACGGTTCGGCTGACGGAATATTCACGCGTTAGTTCGCTTTCGCTTGGAAGACGGTCGCCGGGGCGGAACACACCTTCCGACAGATCCCGCCGTAATGCCGAACTGATTTTCGCCGCGAGCGATACCCCCTGCTTCGTGCTGCTCTCAACGTCCATTCCGGCCCACCTGTTTTAAACTTGTCTGGCATGTTAGCAAACGTCCGCCACATTGCAAGGGCCGGGCCCCGCACCGCCGGGAGGGTTGGCCACCCTCACGCCGCAGCCATGGCCGCACTGCTGGAAAAGCGGCTCCTATATTCACCCGGTGAGAGACCGAGAATACGGTGAAACACCCGGCGAAAGGCGGCTGAATCCTCATAGCCCACCGACCAGGCGATCTGATCGACCGAACGGCGGGTGAATTCCAGCAATTCCCGCGCCTTGCCGACCCGCAGATGCTGAACATATTCGATGGGCTTCATGCCGGTGGCGGCCTTGAAGCGGCGCAGGAAGGTCCGCTCCTCCAGCCCGGCATGGCCGGCCATGTCGGTAACGCTCGTCGCCCGCCCGGCGCGGGCCTGCAGCCAGTGCTGCACCTTCAGGATCGGCTCATCGCCATGCGTCAGCCTCGGAGCAAAGCTGCTATAATGACGTTGTTCACGCCCCGAGGGATCGATCAGCAGGAACTTTCCGGTCTCGATCATCACCGAAGGTCCGAGCAGTCGGTCGACGATGCGCAGGCCAAGATCGGTCCACGCCATCAACCCGCCGGCCGTGATGATATCGCCGTCCTCGATGACGATCTTGTCTATCTCCAGCCGGATATCGGGAAAACGTTCGCGGAACCGCTCGGCAAACAACCAGTGGGTAGTGGCCGGGCGACCGGACAAAAGACCCGTCGCGGCGACAATGAAGGAACCGCCGCAACTGGCGGCGAGCGTCGCCCCCTGCGCATGGCGATCCAGCAGCCAGCGGGCGTAAGGCTCGGCTTCCGCGATTTCGGCCGGCCCGGTCAACCGGCCCGGCACAACGAAGATATCGGGATGCCCCGGCCCGCCGGGCTCGGTGTCATGACAGCGGGAAAATTCACCGCCTTCGCCCATGCTCCAGTGGCTGACCCGCAATTTAGGCCCGCCGCGATCCTGTGAAAATACCGACGCGATGGCGAAAAGATCGGTGATGCCATGCACCATGGCGATCTGACAGTCCCGATAGAGGACCAACCCCACTTCCAGCGCGCTTCCCGTTACACCTGCCATGCGCCCCACACCCCGTTTTGTCAGTTTCGGCTCGTTTTCTGTCAGAAGCGCCAATCCAGCCCCGGCGGCCTCCAGAGTATCTCTATTCCCACGGGACGCAAGCAAGCTCCCTGCAACAGGAGAGAGAGCCATGACAACGATCACCACCAGAGACGGAACGCATATTTTCTACAAGGACTGGGGCCGCAAAGACGGCCAGCCCATCATCTTCTCCCATGGCTGGCCGCTCAGCGCCGATACATGGGATGCGCAGATGGTGTTCTTCGCAAACAACGGTTTCCGCACCATCGCCCATGACCGGCGCAGCCACGGCCGCTCCGATCAGGTCTGGCATAACAATACCATGGATCAATATGCCGACGATCTGGCCGAGCTGATCGAACAGCTCGATCTTCACGACATCATTCTGGTCGGCCATTCCACCGGCGGCGGCGAGGTGACGCGTTATATCGGCCGCCATGGCACGGCCCGCGTCGCGAAAATCGCCCTCATCGGCGCGGTGCCGCCGCTGATGCTGAAGACGGAAAGCAATGCCATCGGCCTGCCGATCGATGTTTTTGACGGTATCCGCAAGGGCACCTATGACAATCGCAGCCAGTTCTTCAAGGATCTGACCATTCCCTTTTACGGCTACAACCGCGAAGGCGCCGTGATATCCGAAGGCATCCGCGAGGAATTCTGGCGGCAGGGCATGATGGGCGGCCTGAAAGGTCAGCTCGACAGTATTCGCGCCTTTTCGGAAAGCGATTTCCATCAGGACCTGAAGGCCTTCGACAAACCGACGCTGGTTCTGCACGGCGATGACGACCAGATCGTGCCGGTCGGCGCATCCGCGCTTTCCACGGTCAAAATCGTCAAACACGCGGTCCTCAAAATCTATGAAGGCGCCGACCATGGCCTGACGCAGACCCATCAGGACCGGTTCAACGCCGACCTTCTCGCCTTCATCAACGCCTGAAACCGCCGCACAAAGGAGACACGGACATGACACGGAATACATTTCTCATCACCGGCGCATCCGACGGCATCGGCGCGGTCTATGCCGAACGTCTGGCAAAACGCGGCCATGATCTCATTCTCGTGGCGCGGCGCGCCGAAAAGCTGAAGGCGCTCGCCGCACAGCTGGAAAAGGATCATCATATCGCAGTCGAGGTTCTCTCCGCCGATCTTTCCAGGGCGGAAGACCTCGAAAAGGTGGAGGCGCGGTTGCGTGAGGACCGGCGGATTACCGGCCTCGTCAACAATGCCGGCATTGCCGGCGAGGGCGCAATCACGGCGCTGGACCCGGCCTATGTGACGACGATGATCAACCTCAACATTCTTGCCGTCACCCGGCTCGCGGCAGCCATCGCACCGCGCCTTGCCGCCGATGGCAGGGGCACGATCATCAACATCACCTCGGTCACAGCTTTGATGCCGGCGGCGTTCACCGCCGTCTACCCGGCCACCAAGGCCTTCGTGCTTGCCTTCACCGAGGCGCTGCAGGCGCAGCTTTCACCCTCCGGCGTGCGGGTTCAGGCCGTCCTGCCGGGCATCACCCGCACGGCGATCTGGGAAGAGGAACGGCTCGATGCCATTCCGGCCGCCATGGTGATGGATGTTTACGACATGGTGGATGCGGCCCTTGCCGGTCTAGACCTCGGCGAAGCGCTGACCATTCCTTCCCTGCCGGATACGGCCGATCTTGAAAATTTCCTTGCGGCGCGCGCGGCGTTAAGGCCCAATCTGTCGCATGCACTTGCCGCCATCCGGTATCGTGCAGCCAAAACCGAATAGAGGGAGACGTATCATGATCCTCGGACTGACAATTCCCCAATTCACGGCATTGCATGTGGGCTTAAGCTTCATCGGCATTGCCACCGGACTGATCGCCCTGCCCGCTTATGCGGCGGGGCGGTGGATGCCCCGCATGATGGCGATTTTCCTCGTCACCACGCTCGCCACCACACTTACCGGCTTCCTGTTTCCAATCGGAAATTTCACACCGGCACTCGGCGTCGGCATCATTTCTACCCTCGTTCTGGCTATCGCACTGGTTGCGCTTTATGGATACGGTCTGAATGGCAGGGCGCGCATCATTTATACGATCACCGCCACGATCAGCCTTTATCTCAATATGTTCGTGTTGATCGTTCAGGCTTTTCTCAAGGTCGAAACACTCAACAACCTGGCGCCGAACGGCAATGAACCGCCCTTCGTGGTCGCCCAGACGGTTCTGCTTGTTGCAGCCATCTGTCTTGGCTGGAAGGCGACACGCCGCAGGCTCGCCGTCTGAAGCGAGCCTGAATTCGAACCGGTTTTCGCGAACATGCCCTGTGCCCAATATTTCGGGCGCAAGGCATGTTTTTGCATGTCCGATACAGGCAATCTCAGCCCACCCGTCACAAAACGAAGAAATCCCGTCTCTAGGATTTCTTTCCGAACCTTTCCTGAAAATACGGCTGGAGACATTCGGAAACGAGGGCGGTCCGCGCCCTTGCAAACATACAATATACATTATATAATAATATATATTAAATTATTACAACAGGAGGTGCCGATGAATGCCGTGAAGATCAACGAGCGTCTGACAGTTGCGGGCCAGCCGATGATCGCCGATTTCCCATCGCTCTCCGCCCAGGGTTATAAAAGCATCATCAACGCCCGGCCTGATGGTGAAGAGCCCGGCCAGCCGGGCAATGCCCAGGAAAAAAGCGCCGCCAGCGCGGCGGGCATGGATTATGGTTTCATCCCGGTCAGCGGCCCTACCATTACCGAAGCCGATATCCGCGCCTTCCAGCAGAAAATGGCGGAAGCGGAAGGTCCTGTTTTTGCCCATTGCAAGGGCGGCACCCGCGCGCTCACGCTTCATGTTCT
The DNA here is from genome assembly GCF_053522725.1 of Agrobacterium sp. 16-172Ci. NCBI lineage: Bacteria > Pseudomonadati > Pseudomonadota > Alphaproteobacteria > Hyphomicrobiales > Rhizobiaceae > Agrobacterium > Agrobacterium sp. 16-172Ci. The sequence goes on along the minus strand of NZ_JBNWBW010000028.1, from coordinate 19,267 downwards.
CGGGGAAGCGCTGGATGGGCGCATCGAAAGAGACGATATCGAGGTTTTCGGCAAGGCGCATGGCTTTGACCTTTCCGGCGCCACCCGCTGGCTGGACCGGCGCGCTGCGGCGGTTCCGCACGTCAAGGCATTCTTCGATCCGCGCACATGGAGCGTGCAATATGTCGTGTCCGATCCCTCCACCGGGCGCTGCGCCATTATCGACCCGGTCTATGATTTTGATGAGAAATCCGGCGCGACCGGAACGATGAATGCCGACGCCATTCTGGACTATGTAGAGAGCCAGGGTCTGTCGGTGGAATGGATTCTCGATACCCATCCGCATGCCGACCATTTTTCCGCCGCCCATTATCTGAAGCAGAAGACCGGCGCGCAGACGGCGATCGGCGCGAAGGTCACCGGCGTGCAGAAGCTCTGGCAGGAGAAATATAACTGGCCGGATTTCAAAACCGATGGCTCGCAATGGGACCGGCTGTTCGAGGCGGGCGACAGGTTCAATATCGGCTCCCTTGAAGCGCGCGTGCTGTTTTCGCCCGGCCACACGCTCGCTTCCGTGACCTATGTGGTGGGTGATGCCGCCTTTGTGCACGATACGCTTTTCATGCCCGATTCCGGCACCGCGCGCGCCGATTTCCCCGGCGGTAGCGCCAGGGAACTCTGGGCGTCGATCCAGGACATTCTCGCCCTTCCCGACGAAACACGGCTTTTCACCGGCCACGATTATCAGCCCGGCGGCCGCGCGCCTAAATGGGAAACCACGGTCGGCGAACAGAAACGCAGCAATCCGCATCTTGCCGGCATGACGGAGGAGGGCTTCATCCGCCTCAGGGAAGCGCGGGATCGCACATTGCCGATGCCGAAGCTCATTCTCCACGCCCTGCAGGTCAATATTCGCGGCGGCCGCCTGCCGGAGCCGGAAGCGAATGGCAAACGTTACCTGAAATTCCCGCTCGACGTGCTGGAGGGCAGCATATGGTAAAGGAAAACGCGCTGGAAAAGCCCCGGCATATTGCAGAAATCCCTCTCCCCGCCATGGAAGAGCGGGCTGTCGAGGTCGCGCTGCTTCTGAAGACGCTTGCCCATCCTGCGCGGCTGATGCTCGCCTGCACGCTGGCGCAGGGGGAATTTTCCGTCGGCGAGCTGGAGGTCAAGCTGGATATTCGCCAGCCGACGCTTTCCCAGCAGCTGGGCGTCCTGCGGGAAGCCGGTGTGGTCGAGACCCGGCGCGACGCCAAGCAAATCTTCTACCAACTTAGCGAAGCGAAAGCGGCGCAACTGATCGAAGCCCTTTACACCATATTCTGCGCGCCGGAGGAGGAGACCCCGTGAGCCCCTATTGGCCCTCTCTTTTCGGCGGCATGCTGCTCGGTCTTGCCAGCATTCTGCTGTTTCTTTTCAACGGCCGCATTGCCGGCATCAGCGGGATCATGGGCAAGATGCTCGGCAGGGAGCGGCGTCTTGCCGATCTCGCCTTCATCGCCGGCTTGCTGGCCGGGCCATATATCCATGCGGCCGCATTCGGCCGGCTGCCTGCCGTCACCATAGTTTCACCATGGCCGCTCATCCTCATTGCCGGCCTGCTGGTGGGTTTTGGCACACGCATGGGCTCCGGCTGTACGTCCGGCCATGGCATCATGGGGCTGGCGCGATTTTCCCGGCGCTCCATCGCCGCGACCGCCACCTTCCTGATCACCGGCATTTGCGTCGCGACGATAGTAGGAGCCCTGTCATGAAAAATCCGGCCGTGGCGCGTGTTGTCCTGGCATTGGCCGCAGGAGCGCTGTTCGGCTTCGGCCTCTCGCTCTCCGGCATGGTCGATCCGGCCCGTGTTTCCGGTTTTCTAGATGTGGCGAGCGGCCATTGGGACCCCAGCCTGATGTTCGTTCTTGGCGGCGCGGTGATGGTCGCCGTGCCGGGTGTGCTGCTCAGCCGACGTCTTGCCAAACCGGTCCTCGCAGAGGATTTCAACCTTCCGGCAAAAAGCCGCATCGACCGGCCGCTCATAACAGGCTCGGCCATTTTCGGCGTCGGTTGGGGACTTGCCGGTTTCTGCCCCGGCCCGGCACTATCGGCTCTCGCCCTCGGGCTTATGCCGGTCGTTCTTTTCGTCAGCGCCATGATTGCCGGCATGCTGGTTCACGACCGCCTCTACGCAAAGCAGCCATAATGCAAACGCTGGTTCGGCGCGCGGGGAACGGGCAGTCGCGCGGGGCTGGAACGCTCCCGCGCGACGGCGTGTGATTAGAGGTCGATCAGGCTTTTGCCCGTCATTTCCGGCGGCAGCGGCACATTCATCAGTTGCAGCAAGGTGGGGGCGACATCGGCGAGAATGCCGTCATGCAGCTTCGCACCTTCCGGGCCACCGAAAAGGATCACCGGCACCGGATTGGTGGTGTGCGCCGTATGCGGGCCACCGGTCACCGGGTCAACCATGGTTTCGCAATTGCCGTGGTCGGCAATGACAAGCATCGCGCCACCCACTTTTTCGAGGGCGGCAACGACCGCACCAAGCCCACGATCCACGGCTTCACAGGCCTTGATTGCGGCCTGAAGGTCGCCGGTATGACCGACCATATCGGGGTTGGCGTAATTGGTGACGATCAGATCGTAACCCTTGCCGATCGCCTCGACGAATTTTTCCGTTACTTCCGGCGCGCTCATCTCCGGCTGCAGATCGTAGGTCGCAACCTTCGGGGATTTCGGCATGAAGCGGTCTTCGCCGACTTCCGGCTCTTCCTTGCCGCCATTCAGGAAGAAGGTGACATGCGGATATTTTTCCGTCTCGGCAAGGCGGAACTGCGTGAGCCCCTGCTTCGCCACCCATGCGCCCAGCGTATTGACGATATCGCGCTTGGGATAGGCCGTGGTCATGAAATCATTGTGCCGGGTGGAATATTCCACCATGCCGAGCAGCGCCGAAAGGACTGGCTTTTCGCGCGAAAAACCGTCGAAATCGTCCGCCCCTATGGCAAGCAGGATTTCACGGGCACGGTCGGCGCGGAAATTCAGGCAGAACAGGCCGTCGCCGGCCTTGAAGCCCTCATAGCCGTCGATCACCGTCGGCAGGATGAATTCGTCGGTGACGTTGTTTTTGTAGCTCTGGGCAACGGCGCTCACTGCATCGCGCGCATGTTCGCCTTTCGCCAGAACCATGGCGTCATAGGCTTTCTCGACGCGCTCCCAGCGATTGTCGCGATCCATCGCATAATAGCGGCCGATTACCGTGCCGATGCTTGCCCCCTGCGGCAGGCTTGCCACCAGCGCAGCCACAAAATCTTCAGCCGATTGCGGCGCGACATCGCGGCCGTCGGTGATGGCATGTACCACCACCTTCAGGCCGTGGCTGATCATCAGCTTCACCGCCGCCTGGCCGTGGAGGATATGGCCATGGACGCCGCCATCGGAAACGACGCACATCAGATGCGCCACACCACCCGCGGCCTTCACCGTGGCGGCGAAATCGAGCATCGCCGCATTGCGGAAAAAGCTGCCGTCCTCGATGGCCAGATCGATCTGGCCGAGATCCATGGCGACGATGCGGCCAGCGCCGATATTGGTGTGGCCGACTTCCGAATTGCCCATCTGCCCGGTGGGCAGGCCGACATTCGGGCCAAAAGTGGTGAGCCTCGCATTCGGGCAGGTGGCGAAAAGGCGGTCCATGGTGGGCGTATTCGCCAGCACCGGCGCATTGCTGGATGTGTCCTCGTTCAGCCCCCAGCCATCGAGAATAGTCAGGACAACGGGTTTAGGAGTGCGCATGGGAGAACCTTCTTCTTCATTCGGTTGCCGGCGGAGGGCGGACCGCCGGGCACCGGAGCGCCCTCTTCCGCCACTATGATCATGATGAGAAAACATGCTTCTCGTTCTTCTCTTCTATACCCGAAGATGACGAACGCAAGCCTATACAGACAGCGAAACAGTTCCGTGAAGGTCGAAAACGCGAGCTACGAAATGCGGTCATGACACGCATACACTCTCATTCCTGTGCTCGTCACAGGAATCCAGCCGACGCGCGTCTGCGCGGTGGAGAGAGTCCTTTCAGCCCAAAGACTTGAGCAGGCTGGATCCCTGTGACGAGCACAGGGATGAGGGAGCACGGATCGCCTTCACTCGATGAAAATAAGCGCGGGCTTCTCCAGCAATGCCTTGACGGCCTGGATGAAGACCGCCGCATCCCACCCATCGACAACCCGGTGATCGAAGCTCGATGAGAGGTTCATCATCTTGCGCGGCACAAACCGTGTCCCGTCCCAGACCGGACGCGTCATGATCTTGTTGACGCCGATGATCGCCACTTCGGGGTGATTGATGATGGGTGTCGAGACCACACCGCCCAAGGCTCCCAGCGAACTGATGGTGATCGTGGAGCCCATCAGCTCTTCCCGATGGGCCGTGCCGGTGCGGGCGGCTTCGGCGACGCGTGCGACTTCGCCCGCGCATTCCCAAAGACCGAGCGTTTCCGTGTGGCGCACGACCGGAACGGTGAGGCCCGACGGCGTCTGCGTGGCGATGCCGATATGAACCGCTTCATAGTGGCTGACGACCCCTTTGTCGTCGTCGAAGGTGGCATTCATGCCGGGATGATCGGCAACGGCCTTCACCAGCGCGCGCATCAGGAACGGCAGGATCGTGAGCTTCGGTTGCCCGGAACGGCGGTTGCCGTTCATGGTCGCGCGCAAATCCTCCAGATCGGTCACGTCGACTTCCTCGACATAGGTGATGTGGGGAATACGGGAGGCGGAGAGCACCATCTTCTCGGCAATCTTGCGCCTGAGCCCGGTCACCTTCACCTCCTCGACAGCGCTATCGTGGGGCGCTATCGGCTCGGGGCGTTCCGGCCGTCCCCGCACGGTTAAAAACCCGTCGAGATCGGCATGGGTGATATGCCCGTCGGGGCCTGTTCCCTTGACCTTGGTGAGATCGATATCGAGATCGTCGGCGCGCTGGCGAACGGCGGGAGACGCCAACGGTTTATGATGCGGTTCGGCGGCGGGCGCCGGCGGCGCCTCGGGTTCTCGCGCCGTCGGCTGGGCTTCAACAGGTGGTGGCGTGTCCGTCATGTCGGCAGGCGCTTCCGTCATCTGGGTGGGCGCTTCCGCTTCCGGCACGCTGCCATTGGGAGCGGCGGCCGCGACATCGGTTTCGATGCGCAGGAGCGGCGCCTTCACCGGCACAGTATTTCCTACCGTCACGGCAAGCCAGGTGACGACGCCCGCCACCGGGGATGGGATTTCCACAGTCGCCTTGTCCGTCATCACCGCGGCCAGCACCATGTCCTCATGGACGATATCGCCCGGTTTGACGTTCCATTCCACCAGTTCGGCTTCCGCCACACCTTCACCGACATCAGGCATCGTGAGAACAAATTCCGCCATAATCAGGCCTCCATGACTTCGACAAGGGCGCGCCCGACACGGGCAGGTCCCGGAAAATAGTCCCACTCCTGCGCATGCGGGTAAGGCGTATCCCAGCCCGCGACGCGGACGACGGGGGCCTCAAGGTGATAAAAACAATGTTCCTGCACCAGCGACACGACTTCGGCCCCGAAGCCGGAGGTCAACGTCGCCTCATGCACCATGACGCAGCGGCCGGTCTTGGAGACGGACTTCACGATGGTATCGAGATCGAGCGGCAGCAGGCTGCGAAGGTCGATGATCTCGGCATCCACACCCGTCTCTTCCGCCGCCGCCAGCGCCACATGCACCATGGTGCCATAAGCGATGACGGTGACAGCGTTTCCGGGACGGCGTATCTCCGCCTTGCCGATGGGAATGGTGTAGTGCCCTTCCGGCACCTCCCCCATCTCGTGTTTGGACCAGGGCGTTACCGGCCGGTCGTGATGCCCGTCGAAGGGACCGTTATAAAGCCGCTTCGGCTCCAGAAACATCACCGGGTCGGGGTCTTCAATGGAGGCGATCAGCAGCCCCTTGGCGTCATAGGGATTGGAAGGGACGACCACCTTCAGCCCGCAGACATGGGTGAAAAGCGCTTCCGGGCTCTGACTGTGCGTCTGCCCGCCAAAAATGCCCCCGCCGGTCGGCATTCTGAGAACGATGGGGCAGGTGAAATCGCCATTGGAGCGATAGCGGATACGCGCCGCCTCCTGGGTGATCTGATCATAGGCGGGATACATGTAATCGGCGAACTGGATTTCGACACAGGGGCGCAGGCCATAAGCGGCCATGCCGATGGCGGTGCCGACAATGCCGGATTCGCTGATCGGAGCATCGAAACAGCGGGTCTTGCCGTATTTTCCCTGCAGCCCCTGCGTGGCGCGGAACACGCCGCCGAAATAGCCCACATCCTCGCCGAACACCACGACATCGTCGCTGCGCTCCATGGACACATCCATGGCGCTGCGGACGGCTTCAATCATCGTCATTCTTGCCATGTCTTACCATCCTGCCTTCTGGCGCTGGCGGACGAGATGCGGTGGCATCTCGGCGTAGACGCCTTCGAAAATATCCTTTTTCGGCGGTTTTTTGCCCTCATGCAGTGTGCCGTGGCTTTCTGCCTCGCGCTGCGCCTCAAGCACCTCATCGGCGATTTCCGCCTCCGTCTGCCGGTGCCTTTCCTCCGACCAGACGCCGCGCAGGATGAGGTGTTTTTTGAGCCTCAGAACCGGGTCGCCCAGCGGCCATGCCTCGGATTCCGTCTTAGGGCGGTAAGCGCTCGGATCGTCCGACGTGGAATGGGCGCCGACACGATAGGTCACATATTCGATCAGCGTCGGGCCGAGATTGCGGCGCGCCCGTTCCACCGCCCAGCGCGCCACGGCATAAACGGCGAGATAATCATTGCCGTCGACCCGAAGTGCGGGAATGCCGAAGCCCAGCCCGCGTGCCGCAAAGGTGCCGGAGCCGCCGCGCGCAATGCCCTGAAAGGTGGAAATCGCCCATTGATTGTTGACGATATTGAGAACCACCGGGGCCTTGTAGGTGGAGGCAAAGACCATTGCCGAGTGAAAATCCGACTCTGCCGTCGAACCGTCGCCGATCCAGGCGGCTGCGATCTTCGTATCGCCCTTGATGGCCGACGCCATCGCCCAGCCGACCGCCTGCACATATTGCGTGGCGAGATTGCCGGAGACGGTGAAAAAACCATGCTCCTTCGAGGAATAAAGCACCGGCAACTGACGACCATGCAGTGGATCCAGTTCGTTGGAATAGATCTGGTTCATCATGGTGACGAGCGGATAATCATCGGCGATCAGTAAGCCCGCCTGCCGGTAGGTCGGGAAATTCATGTCGCCCTTGGAAAGCGCCTTGCGGAAGGCGCAGCTCACCGCCTCTTCACCCAGATGCTGCATGTAGAAGGAGGTCTTGCCCTGACGCTGCGCCATCAGCATGCGCGCATCGAAAGCCCGAAGCCGCATCATGTTTTTGAGGCCTACCAGCAAGTCTTCATCCGAAAGCAGCCCGGCCCAGGGCCCGACGGCCTCGCCCTGGTGATTGAGGACGCGAATGATCGAATAGGCGAGATCGCGCATGCTTTCCGGCGCGGCGTCAACCTCCGGGCGCGGCACGGAACCGGCCTTGGGTATTCTCACATTGGAGAAATCCGGCTCCCCGCCGGGCCGCACCGCAGGTTCGGGAACATGCAGGCTGAGACGTGGCGTTTCGGTTATATCCATTCTACTCCTCCCGTCGCGATCTCCTCCAGACCGCGAAACAACTCTCAAAGGTTCCGCGCGATCACCATCCGCTGGACATCGCTGGTTCCCTCGTAAATCTGGCAGATGCGCACATCACGATAGATCCGCTCCACCGGATAATCCGCCATGTAGCCGTAACCGCCGTGAATCTGGATGGCGTCCGAGCAGACGCGCTCGGCCATTTCGGAGGCGAAGAGCTTGGCCATCGAGGCCTCCGAAAGACAGGGCTCTCCCGCCTCCTTCAGCGCCGCCGCATGCAACACCAGTTGCCGCGCCGCCTCAATGCGCGTCGCCATGTCCGCGAGGCGAAACGCCACCGCCTGATGCTCCACGATTGCCTGCCCGAAGGCCTTGCGCTCGCGGGCATAATCCCGCGCCGCCTCGAAGGCGGCCTGCGCCATGCCGACCGCCTGCGCGGCGATGCCGATGCGCCCACCTTCCAGATTGGCAAGCGCGATGCGATACCCCTGCCCCTCTTCGCCCAGCCGCAATTCGGCCGGGACCGCCATCTCGGTGAAAGCGATCTGGCAGGTATCGGATGAATGCAGGCCGAGCTTTTCTTCGACCCTTATGACCTCGTAACCCGGCGTATCGGTCGGCACGATGAACGCGCTGATGCCCTTCTTGCCCGCCTCCGCATCGGTAACTGCAAAGACGATGACGACATCGCCATTTTTACCCGAGGTGATGAATTGCTTCGCGCCATCGAGAATATATCGGTCGCCATCGCGCCGGGCGCGGGTCTTGAGGTTGGACGCATCTGAACCGGCCTGCGGTTCGGTCAGCGCAAAACCACCGATCCATTCGCCGGAGGCCAGTTTCGGCAGGAAACGCTGCTTCTGGTCTTCGGTCCCGAATTTCAGGATCGGCACGCAACCGACCGAATTATGCACACTCATGATGGTGGAACAGGCGCCGTCGCCGGCAGCGATTTCCTCCAGCGCCAGAGCATAAGCGACGGCACCGGTTTCCGAGCCGCCATAGTCCTCGGAGACCAGCATTCCGAGGAAGCCGAGGTCTCCCATCTCCTTCAGTTCGTCTTTCGGGAACCGGCTTTCCCGGTCACGCGAAGCAGCCCCAGGGGCGAGCCGCTCGCGGGCGAAATCGCGGGCCATGCCCCTGATCTGCTGCTGGGCTTCGTTCAGGATCATCGCCGCCTCCCCTTAATATCGCTCTATGCCGAGCGCGGTTGCTTCGCCGCCGCCGATGCAGACGGCGGCCACGCCGCGCTTCAGCCCTTGGCGCTGCAAAGCGGCCAGCAGGGTGACGACGATCCTCGCGCCGGAAGCGCCGATGGGATGGCCGAGCGCACACGCCCCGCCGTGCACATTCACCTTCTCATGCGGCAGATCGAGATCGCGCATTGCCGCCATCGCCACCACGGCAAAGGCCTCGTTGATTTCGAACAGATCGACATCCTTCGCCGCCCAGCCGGTTTTATCGAACAGCTTTTTCATCGCGCCGATGGGAGCCGTTGGATATCCGGCGGGTGCATCCGCATAAGAGGTTTGGCCGATAATGGTCGCCAGCGGTGAAAGGCCCCGCCTTTCCGCTTCGGAGCGACGCATGAGAACGAGAGCGGCAGCGCCATCGGAAATCGAACTGGAATTGGCCGCCGTCACCGTTCCGCCATCGCGGAAGGCGGGCTTCAGTTGCGGGATCTTTTCCGGCTTCGCCTTGCCCGGCTGCTCGTCCACGGCAACATCGCCGAGAGGCGCGATCTCCGCTTCGAAAGCCCCCTCAGCGATGGCACGCCGGGCGCGCTCCAGCGAGGTCAGCGCATAGTCATCCTGCATGGCACGGGTGAATTGGTAGGCTTCAGCACAATCTTCCGCGAAAGTGCCCATCAGCCGACCCTTGTCATGAGCGTCTTCGAGGCCATCCAAAAACATGTGGTCAGTGAGCTTGCCGTGGCCGAGACGATAGCCGTTCCGGGCGCGATCCAAGAGATAGGGCGCATTGCTCATGCTTTCCATACCGCCCGCAAGTACGATGGAAGAGCTTCCCGCCGCAAGCTGGTCATGCGCCAGCATGATCGCCTTCATACCAGAGCCGCACATCTTGTTGATGGTCGTCGCGCCAACCGAGTTGGGGATTCCGGCGGCAATGGCCGCCTGTCTGGCCGGAGCCTGCCCCTGCCCGGCCGTAAGCACACAGCCCATCAGCACATCGTCAATATCAGTGGGTGGAACCGCAGCCCGTTCGACGGCCGCACGGATCGCCGCCGCACCGAGATCGGGCGCGGCCACCGATTTGAATTCGCCCTGGAACCCACCCATAGCAGTACGGGCGGCCCCAACGATCACGACAGGGTCATGCACAGCCAAATTCACCTCCCTTGGCCATTCTACCGCTTGAGAGAACGACCGTCATCGCAATCTCCTCCAGACCGCGACTGAGGTGAACGCTATCACTATCTCGAATTCATTTCAAAGCTATTTTGATTGACAGTTTTTTGATTGGCGATATCTTTGATCCAACAATTAGTCATATCATAGAGCAAATGATCCATGATTGAGCTCGACAGTTTCGACCGCAAGATTCTGCATGTGCTCGGCGATGACGGACGGGTGAGCTGGCGTGACCTGGCAGCGCGGATAGGTCTTTCCTTCACGCCGACGCTTCGACGTGTGCGCAAGCTGGAAGAGGAAGGCATCATTCGCGGTTATACTGCCGTGTTCGATGAGAACCGGCTGCTCGGCAATATGGGCGTCTTCATCTCCGTCACGCTGGAACGGCAGATCAAGGAAGCGCTGACGACCTTCGAACACCATGTCGCCTCCATTCCGGAAGTGGTGGGCGGTTATCAGACCAGCGGCAGTTCCGATTATCTGATACACGCCATGGTGCGGGATTTGCCGCATTATCAGGAGCTTCTGGATTTCCTGACCACGGTTCCCGGCGTGTCGCGCATCCAGTCCAATTTCGCCATCAAGACATTCGTGCGCCGTTCCGCCGCCTTCACCGGGGGTGACGCGCCGTAATCGAGGGTTGCCGGCGCGGAGGAGGTGCCGGCTGCTGATAAAAGGGACGGCGGCAAGGGCCGTCCGGAGGAGGAGACGCGATGAGTTTGGACCTCGCCGCCATTTTCGATGCCGATCTCGGCCCGGAAATCGCAGCATTGCGCGACAGCGCAAGCGCATTCGCAGAGGATAAAATTGCCCCCTTGGCGGCAGAGATCGACCGCGACGACCGTTTTCCACGTAAGCTCTGGCCGGAAATGGGCCAGCTCGGTCTGCACGGCATCACGGTTTCAGAAGAATTCGGCGGTGCCGACATGGGCTATCTCGCCCATTGCGTCGCGATGGAAGAGATAAGCCGGGCTTCCGCTTCCATCGGCCTTTCCTATGGCGCCCATTCCAACCTCTGCATCAACCAGATCCACCGCTGGGGAACGCAAGAGCAGAAGCACAGATATCTGCCGAAGTTGGTCTCCGGCGAGCATGTCGGTTCACTCGCCATGAGCGAGACTGGGGCCGGTTCGGATGTCGTCTCAATGCGGCTGAAGGCGGAGCGCAAAGGCGACCGCTATGTGCTGAACGGCGCGAAAATGTGGATCACCAACGGCCACGAGGCCGATACGCTGGTGGTTTACGCCAAGACGGATATGTCCGCCGGCCCTCGCGGTATCACGGCCTTCCTGATCGAAAAGAGCTTCAAGGGGTTTCGCCCCGCCCAGAAACTCGACAAGCTCGGCATGCGCGGCTCACCCACTTCGGAACTGGTGTTCGAAGATTGCGAGGTGCCGGAAGAGAACATCCTCGGCCGCCTCAATGACGGCGTGACGGTGCTGATGAGCGGGCTGGATTATGAGCGCGCCGTGCTGGCCGCCGGCCCGGTCGGCATCATGCAGGCGGCCATCGACCTGGTGCTGCCCTATGCGCGTGAGCGTAAGCAGTTCGGCAAACCCATCGGCGAATTCCAGCTGGTGCAGGGCAAGCTTGCCGATATCTATTCGGCCATGAATGCGTCGCGCGCCTATGTCTATGCCGTTGCCCGCGCTTGCGACAATGGCCGCATCACAAGACAGGATGCGGCGGGCGCGATCCTCTTCGCCGCCGAACGGGCGACGCAGGTGGCCCTGGATGCCATCCAGCTTCTCGGCGGCTCCGGTTATGTCAATGAAAGCCCGGCCGGAAGGCTGCTGCGCGACGCCAAGCTTTATGAGATCGGCGCAGGCACCAGCGAAATTCGCCGGATGCTGATCGGCCGCGAACTGGTCAAGGGCAACGGGTGAGGACACGATGAAGCTTACTTCAAGTCTGAACCGCGACCCGACCTTCGCTGCCAATGTCGATTTCATGTCGGGGCTGGTGGATGACCTGCGCCAACACGTCGAAAAAATCTCCAGAGGCGGCGGCGACAAGGCCCGTGAACGGCATCTTTCCCGCGGCAAATTGCTGGCGCGCGACCGGATCGAAGCCCTTCTCGATCCCGGCAGCCCGTTTCTCGAATTCTCGCAATTCGCGGCATACGAGGTCTATGACGAACCCGTTCCCGCCGCCGGCATCGTCACCGGCATCGGCCGGGTCTCCGGCCGCGAATGTGTGATCGTCGCCAATGATGCGACGGTAAAGGGCGGCACCTATTATCCGCTGACGGTGAAGAAACATCTGCGCGCGCAGGAAATCGCCACGGAGAACCGCCTGCCCTGCATTTACCTCGTGGATTCCGGCGGCGCGAACCTGCCTAATCAGGACGAAGTATTTCCCGACCGCGATCATTTCGGCCGCATCTTCTACAATCAGGCCAATATGTCGGCGCAGGGCATCGCCCAGATTGCCGTGGTGATGGGCAGTTGCACGGCGGGCGGGGCCTATGTGCCCGCCATGAGCGACCAGTCCGTCATCGTCAAAAATCAGGGCACGATCTTTCTCGGCGGCCCGCCACTGGTGAAGGCCGCAACCGGCGAGGTGGTGAGTGCGGAAGAGCTGGGCGGCGCGGATGTGCATTCGCGGCAATCCGGCGTCACCGATCATTATGCCCACGACGACCGCCACGCGCTGGCACTGACCCGACGGATCGTTTCCACCCTCAATCGTCGCAAGCAGATGGAACTCGATATCCGCGAACCGGTGGAGCCGCTTTATCCGGCTGAAGAGCTTTATGGCATCGTTCCCGCCGATACGAGAAAACCCTTCGAGGTGCGCGAGATCATCGCGCGTCTGGTGGACGGTTCCGAATTCGATGAGTTCAAGGCGCTTTACGGCACGACTTTGGTCTGCGGTTTTGCCCATATCCACGGTTATCCTGTCGGCATCATCGCCAATAACGGCATCCTGTTTTCGGAATCGGCGCTGAAGGGCGCGCATTTCATCGAACTCTGCTGCCAGCGCGGCATCCCGCTGGTTTTCCTGCAAAACATCACCGGCTTCATGGTCGGCAAGGCCTATGAGGCTGGTGGTATCGCCAAGGATGGCGCAAAGCTCGTGACTGCGGTCGCTTCAGCCAAAGTGCCGAAATTCACCGTCATCATCGGCGGCTCGTTCGGGGCCGGTAATTACGGCATGTGCGGGCGGGCCTATTCACCGCGCTTTTTGTGGATGTGGCCGAATGCCCGCATTTCCGTGATGGGCGGCGAACAGGCAGCCTCCGTTCTGGCGCAAATCCGCCTCGACGGCATCGAGGCCGATGGCCGCCACTGGTCGAAGGAAGGCGAAGAGGCGTTCAAACAGCCGATCCGGGAAAAATACGAGCGGGAGGGCCATCCCTATTATGCCAGCGCGCGACTTTGGGACGATGGCATCATCGACCCGAAGGATACCCGTCTGGTACTCGGCCTCGGGCTTTCCGCCGCGCTCAACGCGCCGATAGAACCCACCCGTTTTGGCATATTCAGGATGTGAGGCGACGATGTTCTCGAAAATTCTGATCGCCAATCGCGGCGAAATCGCCTGCCGCATCATCCGCACCGCCGCCAAGTTGGGTATCCGCACCGTCGCAGTCTATTCGGACGCCGACCGTGACGCCATGCATGTGGCGCTTGCCGACGAGGCCATCGCCATTGGCGCAGCACCCGCGCGGGCCTCCTATCTCGACGGCGAAAAAATCATCGCCGCCGCAAAAGCCTGCGGCGCGCAGGCAATTCATCCGGGTTACGGTTTCCTTTCGGAAAATGCCGGCTTCGCCGAAGCATGCGCCGCCGCCGATCTCGTATTCATTGGCCCGCCGGCAGCGGCAATTCGCGCCATGGGTGGGAAAAGCGAGGCGAAGGCGCTGATGGCAAAGGCCGGCGTTCCGGTTGTTCCCGGTTATCACGGTGACGAACAATCGGAGAAACGACTGGCAAGCGAGGCCGACAAGATCGGTTATCCGGTGCTGCTCAAGGCCTCGGCCGGCGGCGGCGGCAAGGGCATGCGCATCGTCCGGCAAAAGCGCGACTTCGCAGCGGAGCTTGCCGGCGCAAAACGCGAAGCGCTGGCCGCTTTCGGCAATGACCGCATGCTGATCGAAAAATACCTTGAACGGCCGCGCCATGTGGAAGTGCAGGTCTTTGCCGACGGCCACGGCAAGTGTGTTTCGCTTTTCGAGCGCGATTGCTCGATCCAGCGCCGGCACCAGAAGGTCATAGAGGAAGCCCCTGCCCCCGGCCTGCCCGACGCACTTCGGCAGCGCATGTATGAAGCGGCGGTCGCCGCCGCCCGCGCCATCGATTATCGCGGCGCGGGAACGGTGGAATTCCTGCTCGACCCTTCCGGCGACTTCTATTTCATGGAAATGAATACGAGGCTCCAGGTCGAACATCCGGTCACGGAATATATTACCGGTCTCGATCTGGTCGAATGGCAGATCCGCGTCGCCAACGGAGAGGCCCTGCCGGAAGACTGGGCGAATCTGAGCATAAACGGCCATGCCATCGAGGCACGGATTTATGCCGAAGACCCGGCGCATGATTTCCTGCCGTCGATCGGCACCATCAGCCATCTGGTTTTTCCCGATCAGGGCCCTCACGTCCGGATCGACAGCGGCATCCGCGCCGGCGACGCCATCACCGTGCATTACGATCCGATGATCGCCAAGCTGATCGTCTGGGACCGAGATCGCCCCTCGGCGGTGCGGCGTCTGCGGTTGGCGCTCGAAAATCTGGCGATCAGCGGCGTCACCAGCAATGCCGCCTTTCTGACGCGGCTTGCGGGACTGGCGGCCTTCGCGAACGCCGATCTCGATACCGGTTTCATCGCCCGTAACGAAGCGGCGCTGTTTGCTCCGGCAGCAACGGACGGGAACGAGATAGCCATGGCCGCGCTTGGCCTGCTGCTTGCGCGGCAGAAAAACGGAAAGCCAGGTTCGCAGGCCGATCCCCATAGCCCTTGGAACATGACGGCCGCCTTCCGCCTCAACGCGCCAGCGCGGGAAACGCTGTATTTCGTGTTTGACAACCAGCCGCTTGGCGTCGGCGTCACGCATGAGGCGGACGGTTTTTCGCTGGAGATCGACGGACGGGCGATCAGCGCCTATGGCAACCTTTTCGAGGACGGTAAATTCCGTGCGACGGTGGAAGGCAGGAAAAGGCAGGGCCATTTCTTTGCAGAGGATGGCCGGTACGCGCTTTTTCTGGATGGCGAACACTATCGCGTCAGCCAGCCGGATCCCGTCGATATCGCGGATTCCGCTACGCATACCGGCGGTCTGGAAGCACCGATGCCCGGCGTCATCCGCGCCTTGCTGAGCAGCAACGGTGCTGCGGTCGAAGCCGGCGAGGCGCTTGTGGTGATGGAGGCGATGAAAATGGAGCACACGATCCGCGCGCCGGCGAAAGGCACCGTCACGGCCATCAATTGCATTGAGGGCGATATGGTCGCGGCCGGTGCGGTGCTGGTGGATTTCGAGCCGGAGGGCGGGTGAGATGAGCTGGCCCCGAAGGGTAAAAATTGTCGAAGTGGGCGCGCGTGATGGCTTGCAGAACGAAAGCGCCGAGGTTCCAGCCGCCATCAAGATCGAGCTGATCGAACGGCTGGCCGCAGCCGGATTGGCGGCGGTGGAAGCGGGTGCTTTCGTCTCACCCAAAAAAGTGCCGCAAATGGCGGGTTCGAAAGAGGTGTTCCAGGGCCTCGAACGGCGACCCGGCACCGCCTATCCGGCGCTCGTTCCCAATATGAAAGGTTTCGAGGCCGCCCTTGATGCCGGCGTGACGGAAATCGCCGTTTTCGTCTCCGCATCCGAAGGGTTCAGCCAGCACAATATCGGCTGCTCGCGCGCCGAAAGCCTCGAGCGCCTGCGCGATGTCGCATCAGCCGCGGCCGGCCGGAACATCCTCATGCGCGGTTACGTCTCCTGCATAGCCGGCTGCCCCTATGACGGTACGGTTGCACCCGATGAGGTGGCAGCGATGGCCGAGGCGCTCATCGCACTTGGCTGTTACGAAATTTCGCTCGGCGATACGATCGGCGTCGGCACGGCGGACCAGATTCGCAGTCTCATCAAGCGGGTGTCTGCCCGCATCCCGCGTGAAAAACTCGCCATGCATTTCCACGATACCTATGGGCAGGGCGTCGCCAATGTGCTTGCCTCGCTGGATGAAGGTATCTCCGTCTTCGACAGTTCGGTGGCCGGGCTGGGCGGCTGCCCCTTTGCGCCGGGCGCCAGCGGCAACGTCGCCACCGAAGATGTCGTTTATCTGCTGCAGGGGCTTGGCATTAAAACCGGTATCGACCTGATGGCGGTGGCGAAAACCGGAAACTGGATCAGCCGGCATCTCGGCAGACCGAATGCGGCCCGCGCCGGCAAGGCGCTGCTTGCGGCAAGACAGGAAGGTGACGCGCATGGCGAATGAACTGCTGAGCGAAAGGCGCAAGGACGTTCTCTGGCTGACGCTTAACCGGCCGGAAGTACACAATGCCTTGAATGCCGCGATGACGGACGCCCTGACGACGGCCATCCGCGCGGCATCTGGCAACCACGCCCTGCGCGCCGTGGTGATAACGGCCGCGGGAGACCGCAGCTTCTGCTCCGGGGCCGATCTGAAGGAAAGCGCCGGCGGCATGTTCCTCTCGCGGGATGGAACCAACCCTATTGCCGATGTGATGCGTGCCATCGAGGGCTGCGACAGGCCCGTCATCGCCCGCATCAACGGCCGGGTTCTGGCCGGCGGGCTTGGCCTCGTCGCCGCCTGCGATCTCGCCTATGCCGTCGACCATGCCGAATTCGGCCTGCCGGAAGTCCGCGTCGGGCTTTTCCCGGCCATGGTGGCGGCGAAGCTTCTGGCGAAGATACCCCTGAGCCAGCTTCAGGAAATGGCCTATCTTGGAGCCACGATAAACGCCGCTGATGCGGAGCGCCTTGGCCTCGTCAATCGGGCTGTCCCGTCGGACGAACTCGATGTCGTGGTGGAAGATGTTCTCGCCCGCTTGCGGCAGAATGCACCGAGCGCCATCGCGGCCGGAAAGGCGGCGTTGCTGAAGATGCGCGATATGCCCTCCAGCGAGCGGCTCGCCTTTGCCGAAAACGTCATCGCCACAATCAGCAGCAGCAACGAGGCGCGGGAGGGGCGATTGGCCTTTGCCGAAAAAAGGAAACCGCTCTGGGTGGAGTGATCGCCGCCATCTGGCCGAGCACCGGTTTTCTTAAAAGTCGTCATAGGGTTAATCGATAATCCCGATGCGTCCGTTGACCCCGTTCGGCAAATCGAGTTCTATCCAGCACCTTTCGCCGGGCGGCGATTGGGGAGCCGGAGGAGACCCATGCAGCTTGTAAAAACCGTCGAAGAATTGCGGGATGCCACCGCCGCCTTTCGCCGTGCGGGTAAAACCATCGGCTTCGTGCCGACCATGGGCTTTCTCCATATCGGCCATCTGACGCTCGTTGCCCAATCCAAGGCGGAAAACGACGTGACGGTGGTTTCGATCTTCGTCAACCCGCTGCAATTCGGTGCGAATGAGGATCTGGCCCGTTACCCCCGCGATCTCGCCCGGGACAGCGCATTGCTGGAAGAGGCGGGCATCGACATTCTTTTCGCACCAGACGTCTCCGAGATGTATCCGCGCCCGATGCAGACGGTCGTGGATGTGCCCGAACTGGGAAGCCAGCTGGAAGGCGCGGTGCGGCCGGGGCATTTCGCCGGTGTTGCGACCGTCGTGACCAAGCTTTTTAACCTCGTCCAGCCGGACGCCGCCTATTTCGGCGAGAAGGATTATCAGCAGGTAACGCTGATCCGCCGCATGGTCGAGGACCTTGCCCAGCCGGTGCGGGTCGTGCCAGTCGCTACGGTGCGCGAAGCCGATGGGCTGGCCTGTTCGTCACGTAACGTTTATCTGAGCCATGCGGAACGCGCCGCCGCGGTGATCGTGCCGCGCGCACTCGATGAGGCGGAACGGCTTTATGGCGAGGGTTTCGACGACCCCGCCGCATTCGAAGCCGCGATAGAAAAATTCATCGCCGCCGAGCCGCTGGCCTTGCCGGAAGTTGTTGCAGTGCGCGATCCCGATACGCTCGCCCCCGTCGCTTCATTGCAGGCGAGGCCGGTGCTGGTGGCGCTGTTCGTCAGGCTCGGCAGCACGAGGCTCCTCGACAACCGCGTCATCGGGCGCGACAGGATCAATCAACGGGAGGCGGCCGAATGAGCGCCCATGGAAAACACAAGCGGCTGACGACGGCCTCCATTCGGCAGATGAAGGGCGAGGCGCGCATCGTCTGCCTGACCGCCTATACCACGCCGATTGCCCGCCTTCTCGATCCGCATTGCGATCTGCTCCTGGTCGGCGATTCCCTCGGCATGGTGCTTTACGGCATGGACACGACGGTCGGCGTCACGCTGGACATGATGATCGCCCATGGCCGCGCCGTCATGCGCGGCGTCGAACATGCCTGCGTCATCGTCGATCTTCCCTTCGGTACCTATCAGGAATCCAAGGAACAGGCGTTCCGCAATGCCGTGCGATTGATGCAGGAAACCGGCTGCGACGGCGTGAAGCTGGAAGGCGGCGAGGAAATGGCGGAGACCATCGCCTTTCTGGTGGCGCGCGGCATTCCGGTATTCGGCCATGTCGGGCTTATGCCGCAGCTGGTGCACACCGCCGGCGGCTTCCGCTCGCTCGGACATTCGGATGCGGAAACACAAAAAATCTGGCGCGACGCGATTGCGGTCGATCAGGCCGGCGCCTTCGCCATCGTCGTGGAAGGCACCGTCGAGCCGCTCGCCCGCGAACTGACCGAAAAACTCGCCGCACCCACGGTTGGCATTGGCGCATCGCCGGCCTGCGATGGGCAGGTGCTCGTTTCCGACGACATGCTTGGCCTTTTCACCGATTTCAAACCGAAATTCGTCAAGCGTTTCGCCGATCTGGGCCCAGCGGTCTCGGAAGCAGCGGCGGCCTATGCCGATGAAGTTCGCTCGGGGGCCTTTCCCGGGCCGGAGCATACGTTTCAGGTGCGACGGCAATCGCCTTCGGGGAAGTAATGAAGGCGCGCAGCGAGCGGGCGCGCTCGTGACCAACACCTTCACCTGCGTCATGCTCGAGCCTGTCCCACTACTGTCCGGTTTAAATTTGTGGCCATTGGAAGGCCATCTGGTTTTGATTTGTGGGTTTGTCTGGTGGCGGGTTTAGAAGCCGATCGGTGCGTCGCCGGTGCATGAGGTTTGCGCGTACCAGCCGGGCGAAGGCGAGTGGGCTTGGC
>NZ_JBNWBW010000027.1:0-88367 GCF_053522725.1 Agrobacterium sp. 16-172Ci | reverse complement strand
TGCCCGGCCATCCACGTCTTTTCGTCATCGCTCATCGTCGCCAGAAAATCATCCCGAGGCGGAATGAACTTGCATAGATAGTTCTTCATAGTGTGCTCCGGTGTTTAAGTGGTCGCCAATGAGCCCCGATGTCATCTGCAGATTTACCTACAGATTCAGGGAGTGCCGCCAGTGCACACAAGTTACTATTTAATTGGTGGCAAGTCACTATGAAAATGATACTAACATTAAAGATCGCAATCGGGTTCGTGGGTTGAAGGTGTCGCGTGCCTGGCGTTTTTGTGTGGGATGTCGGTCATGTGGAATGAGCATACGGTCCTGATCGATCTTGCCGAAGCATGCCGATAGGATAACGTGTCGATGGTCCGCGCGCCGGACCATTGAAATGATCGGGCAATACCCGGCAGTCTCCGGTTGCTTCCTACAGTCGGCATCCTGCATAACGGGCGACAGACCACGAGGAAATTTGGCTATGATCTTTGCCGCGGCGCATATCTTCGAGGCTGTCATGACGAGTGTTCAGTAGTTGGAGCGTTGCCTCAACATGGAGCAAAAGTCGGGTGACCTTTCATAGTGGGACAAGGCCTCGGTCGCGAGATTCTATTTCTGTTACAATTATCTTGCTCGCGGCCGGAGAGGCGAGCCGCATGGGTGCCGGCGGACCGCACAAACTACTTGCCGAATTCGCCGGCGTGCCCCTCGTGCGCCGATCTGCCGAACGCGCTATTTCAAGTAGTGCCGACTCCGTAACCGTTGTTACCGGTTACAGGCAGGAGGAAATCAAGGCCGCCTTGGCTGGCCTTGAACTCAACTATGTCCACAATCCCGAATTTGCTTCCGGTCTTGCGAGTTCGCTGAAGCTGGGCTTCGGCGCACCGAAGTCCAGCTGTGCAGACGGCGTTTTGGTGATGCTCGCCGACATGCCGAATGTCACCGCCGATCATCTCACGATCCTGATTGAAACATTCCGGAGCGCCCTCGCCCAGACGATCGTGCGCGCGTCGTCGCAGGGCAAACCCGGCAACCCCGTCATTTTGCCAATGTCGCTGCATCAGGAGGTGACCCGGCTTGAAGGCGATGTCGGTGCCAGACACATTATCGAAGCCTGCAGCTTCCCGATTATCGACGTCGCTATCGGCTCCGCCGCCGCTCTCGACGTCGATACGCCGGAGGAGGTTATCGCAGCCGGTGGCATCCTCAAGTAACGGCACCATACGGGCCGCAAGTTTGGGAAGGCAGGGGACAAATTCATGCCCGACTGCTGCACAATTAAGATGGTGCGCCTGAAAGTCTAGCCACAAGCCCATAGGTTTCGGCCGCGGTACGGCCAAATCGCCTGTTGTAGCGTGCTTAAAAAGTCATATTCGACGACGCCCATCAGTGAGATACACCCCGCGATCCGTTCATCATAGGGTCATGGAAATTTCTCCAACCGGGTCGCGGCGACGTCCGCCAGAATGGAAAGCGCAAGCGAAGTTGCGTCTCTGGTCGGGCCGAAAAGACCTATTGGAGCTCTTATACGCTCGATCGTCTCTCGAGACACGTCGCGGCTTTCCAGTCGATCGGCCCGATTTCGATGAGTTCGCACACTGCCCAGCGCCCCGATATAAAATGCGTCCGACTTGAGCGCCGCTAAGAGTATTTGTTCTTCGGCATCGAGATCATGATGGAGCAGAATGACGGCGGTGAATGGATCGATCACTGGCAAGGGTCTAGGCTGTAGTGACAATTTAAGGGAATGGGATTCCGTTTTGTCGTTGAATCAGATTCAACACTGACTTTTGGAGGTCGGTGATGGATGGCGAGGTTTTGCGCGACGATCAGTGGGATCGGCTGAAATCGTTCGTTCCCGGTGGTCGCCAAGGCAAGCGCGGCCCGCGTAGTGACGGTCGCCGTTTTTTCGATGCGGTGTTGTGGCTGGCACGCTCGGGTGCACGCTGGCGCGATCTGCCGGAAGATCGTTTCGGGCCTTATCAGACGGTGAAGCGACGGTATTATCGGTGGATCGAGCAAGGTGTATTCGATCAGATTTTCGAAGCGATAGCCGCCGATCCTGATCTGGAGTGGCTTTCGATCGATGCGACCGTGATTCGGGCGCAGGCCCAAGCTGCTGGTGGCCGACGAAAAAGGGGGGCTCGCAAGCCCAGGCTCTCGGTCGCTCCCGCGGTGGATTTGGCAGTAAAATCCATGCGGTAGTTGACGCGTTGGGCCTACCGGTTCGCTTCCATCTTGGACCGGGACAGCAGAATGACATGGCTCCAGCTTGCGATCTTGTCCGGGGTATACCCGCCAAACAGGTGCTGGCAGACCGCGCCTATGATGCCGATAGCCTGCACGACATCATTCTCGAACAGGGCGGCGAGCCGGTCATCCCGCCGCGCCGCCATCGCAAGTATCAGCACGCCTACGACCGCATCGCATACAAGGCCCGATGGGGTATCGAAAGCTTCTTCGCAAAGCTCAAGCAGTGGCGGCGTATCGCAACACGCTATGACAAAATCGCCGCAAACTTCATGGGCTTCATCAAAATCGCAAGCATAATGCTATGGCTCAAATGATTAAATTGTCACTACAGCCTAGATAATTTCGAGCCATCTGCGATTAAAATGACATCATAGCCAGCAGCGTCTGCAAGCCTCTGTAGCACCTGGGCCTCCCCCATCTGGCCAGATATGACAAGTCGAGTTCGTGGTCGATATACCGTGTGCATGGTACCATCGCGAAAACCGGAAAGACGATTTGGCTGTTCGACGAACGTAATCGTTTCGTCTAGCCGCGAATAATCGAGCCCGCAAGCTTTCCGGCTTTCTAGCCATTCAATGGCGCGAACAAGCGGCTCGGCTTGTCGTAATATGTGTATGGATACGGTGATGCCTCCACCACAAGGCAGAACGATATCAAAAAAGGGAGACCCTTCTCCAAAGACAACGGTGCGATCTTTCCCGCTCATCATCGACGCCAAAGCTTCCGACGCAACGGCGGCCTCAACGCAGCCTCCAGACACGTAGCCACAAAATTGCCCGTTTGCAGCCACCGCCATGTGAGCGCCGAGCGCGCGGGCAGCGCCACCACGGACATCAACAAGAGTGGCAAGAACCGCACCTTGGGTCTGAACCGCGTTCGCGGCGAAACGGAGAATCTCCAACTGATCGTCGCCTGCGTTGATGCGGGACGGGGTTATCGCCGCAATGTGTTCCACGTGCTTTTCCTGCCCACTCATCGCATTTGCAGGACCACGGGATTGCTGCTGGCGGGATCAGTGTGGTCGCGCATTGCTTTCACGTCTTCCGGCGTGACGGCGCTGCCATGGTTGCCCCAAGCAGTGCGCATATAGGTCAACACATCCGCAATCTCCCTGTCGGACAATTGCTGGCGGAAGGGAGGCATGCGATATGAGTCTGGAACACCGGCGGTAACAACCCGGCCAGACCCATTAAGGGTGACATTGATCTGAGATTCTGGATGCTCTGCCAACGAAGAGGCTGCTCCGGCCAGTGGTGAAATCCATTGGCTTTGACCCCGACCATCTGCGCCATGGCAGAAACCGCAACGGGTTGAATAAATCTGCTCGCCCGGCGTTCGACTTCCGGTAGAGGTCGATGCGGCAACGGCATAGTGCCACGGCTTGCCGTCGCGATCGACATCCCCGGGCAGAGATTTGAGATAGTGGCCGATTGACCTAAGATCTTCATCCGTCATGAATTGCAGAGAATTGTTGTATGCCTCTGTCATAGAGCCAAAAACCACGGCATGCTGGTTGCGGCCGTTTTTCAGAAACTGGAAAATGTCGTCCTCACTCCAACGTCCAAGCCCCGTGTTGTGGTCTTGCCGCAAGCTTGGAGCGTACCAGCCGTCCAGCAACGCGCCAGACAAGAAAGCCGGACTGGCCTCGTCCAAGGCCTTTTCATTCATCGTCACACTCCGAGGCGTATGACAGGCACCACAATGGCCCGCGGCCTGGACAAGATAGGCTCCACGGTTCCACCGTTCATCTCTTTCAGGCTTTTGCACATAAACGCCTGCATCCACGAACATCGCGTTCCAGATCGCAAGGGGCCAGCGCAGGTTCAGCGGCCATTCTATTTCAGTCGGCTTGTTTGGATGGTGCTCAGGTTTAACCCCATTGAAAAAGAAAGCATAAAGTGCCTCGATATCAGTATCTGTCATCTTGACATAAGACGGATAGGGCATGGCCGGATAAAGTCGACTGCCATCAGGTGTTACACCGTGGCGAACAGCCCTATCGAAATCCGCAAGCGAATAAGTCCCGATACCTGTTTCCTTATCAGGAGTGATGTTCGTAGCGAAAATGGAACCGAGCGGCGTGCCCATTTCGAGACCGCCCACAAACGGTCTGCTGCCGGGTGTGCTGTGACACGCAACACAGTCAGCCTGCCTGGCGACCATTTCACCTCGCGCCAGAACTTCTAGCGTTATCGGCTTTGATGTCGCGCTATCAAACGGCGACGATGGCGTGTGTGTTACGAACAACACGGTTGCGGCGCATGCACCCATTATGATGCCGACGACAAACAGAAATCTCTTCAAGGCAAACTACCTTTTTTTGGCGGCCTCAAGTCCAGCCAAGCCGCCGGAAATGCGCGTTCAGGCTTTAAATCAACTCTCGAATGTGTAGTGAGAGAGCGGCATGCTTCGGATGCGCTGACCGGTTAATACTGAAACGGCATTGGCGACGGCAGGCGGCACCGCCGGAAGCCCTGGCTCCCCAACTCCTCCCATTATCTCGCCGCTTTCGATAATGCGCGTGTGCACACGAGGCATCCGCTCTGGACCGAGAATGGGATAAAGATCATAGTTGCGAGCGATCGGTTGGCCCATCTCGTAGACGGTTTCCTCTAACAAAACTTGCGAGAGACCCAAAGCCACCGCCGAGTTGATTTGGGCTTCAACGATCGCAGGATTGACAACGCTGCCTGGATCAATCGCTTGCCACAGGTCGTGAACAACAACTCCACCAGCCTTGATCGATACCTCCGCTATCGCAACGGTATGGCTACCGAACGGTGACGCCATGCCGATTCCCCGCGCACGGCGCGTACCATCGTCTGCCTTAAACGGCCCGCGCTTCCAGCCTCCCGACATGTCTGCGCCAGCTTTGAGAAGTGTGGTCAGACGGGGGTTGTCTTTGAGTAGGTGCAACCGCAGTTCATAGGGATCCTTGCCGCCTTTATCTGCGAGTTCGTCGAGGAAACATTCGTAGAAGAAATCGTTCATCGAGTTGCCAACTGACCGCCAGAAAGCCAGCATTGTCGGGTTTTGGACAAAAATTTGCGCAGTGCGTCGATTCGGTATGGCGTAGGATTTCCCAGTCAGCCCCTCGACAGCAGTATCATCGACCTTCTCCGGATTGTGTCCTCGCAGGCCCTCTGTCGGGCCTTCGCAGATGCTGACGGCTTCAAAGGCGACTGGCATCCCGCCGTCATCAAGCGCACCCCGGAATCGAACAGCCGCCATTGGCCGGAGCGTATCGCGAAGAAACTCCTCCTCGCGGCTCCAGATGAGTTTGATCGGTCGTCCCGTCTCCTTGGCCAACTGAATTGCCTGCACGTGGGGATTACCCGCTATATAGAGGAAATGCCGTCCAAAAAACCCGCCGAGCAGAGGACTTCGGACGTTGATCTTCGACACATCAAGGCCCGTTATTTTTGCGATATCAGCCTGAAACACCTCAGGTGCCTGATTGGGCATCCACACATCGAGACTGCCGTCTTCGTTGAACCTCGCAAGTGCCGATGGTGGCTCGAGCTGCGCATGATTGAGGTACTGGCTGTGATAGGTGGATGCCAGGGTATTTTTGGAAGAGGCAAATACCCCGGCAGGGTCACCCGCTTTCTCTGCTTCCCGGCCTTCGCCCGGCTCGTTCGCAAGACGATCTGCGAAAGCCACAGATGAAAAATCACTCGGCATGATGCGTCCGCCTTGAACAGCAGACACACCGTTCGCCTCCCGCCATTCGACCTGCAATGCCTCGACAGCGCGCTTTGCGTTCCACCAGCGCTCAGCCACGACCGCAACAGCACCAGGTAGGCGGTGAACGGAATGAACACCTTTCATCCCCCTCACGGCATCCTCATTTCGGATGGCGCCCACAGCCATGCCCAGGCGCGGCGCGTGTTGCACGGCGGCGTGCAACATGCCATCAACCTTGCAGTCGATGGCGTAAACCGCACGGCCAGTCGATTTGTCGAGCACATCAAGACGCTTGATGGGCTTACCAATCCACCTGAACTGGCCAGTATCCCTCAATTTTACGCTCTGTGCCGGAGGAATTGGCAGATCCAGTGCCTCGCGAGCGATTTCGCCGTACTCAAGCGAGCGGCCAGAAGCAACATGGATCACCTTGCCCGGCTCCGTTGTCAGTTCGGAAAGAGGGACACTGAGACGTCTTGCAGATGCCTGCAGGAGCATCAGACGTGCCGACGCGCCAAGGTGGCGCATGGTGTCATAACTGAAGCGCGTCGACATGCTGCCGCCGGTCAGGCGCATCTTGCCCCCGATGATTTGATAGTCGCGGCCAGCTGGCGCATTTTCAACGACGAATGAGGAAGGATCAAGGTCGAGTTCTTCGCCGACGATTTGTGCCATAGCCGTAAAAATGCCTTGACCACCTTCAACGAACGGACTCAGCAGCCTTGCGGTGTTATCCGGCCGGATTTCGAGAAATGCAGGTACACGCGTGCCAGGTGCGGCGGTAGCGGGCGCATCCTGTGCTCTTGCGACCACCGGCAAGCCAAAGCCGATCACCAGCGCACCAAAGGTCGCACCGGCAGATGCCAATAGCAGCCCGCGACGCGAGATATTCACGGGTTGGTTGTTCGGAAACTCGTCCAGGTTCATCGAGGCGCGGAAAATCTCGCTCATCGAGAAATCTCCTTACGGCTGGCAACGTCGTTCACCGCAGCCTTGATGGCATTGTAGGTGCCGCATCGACAGAGATTGATCATCGCAGCGGTGATGTCTTCCTGTGTCGGATTGGATATCTCCTTTAGGAGTGCAGTAGCCGCCACCACCTGGCCGGACTGACAATATCCACATTGTGGGACTTGGTGATCGACCCAAGCGGCGACGACCGCCTTTCCGATCGGATCCTCTTCGATCGCTTCAATGGTCACGATTGATTTACCTGCCAGCCCATCAAGCGGCGTCACGCACGAACGGGTGACTTTTCCATCTATTAGAACCGAACATGCTCCGCACTGGGCAAGGCCACAGCCATACTTGGTCCCTGTCATGCCAAGCTCATCTCGGATCACCCACAAAAGAGGCATGTCGGGATCGGCATCAACCCGATGGATGCTACCATTGACAGAGATTTCCATTGTTTGCTCCTTAGGTCTTGCATCCGCTCAAGCTTTTGGGGTTGTTATTTTTACGAACGTTCTGCGTTTTTTTGCAGTGGTGTTTGCCAGGACAAGAAGTTACTATTAAATCTGGAGTTAGTCACTATGAATTCGATATTATCGTGGAAAATCTATCAAACTTGCCCTGTCTCGTAGCTCGGAGACTCGCACTTGTAAGAGATTATTGGAGCATACTCATTCTGCGTGATGCCCAACCGGGCTCAATACCGCAAGATCCGTTTGATTTGATCGGTAGCCTGGGAGCACCCCATCCCAAACAACGTCTGGCGATGCCAGTCTTTGCGACTTTTCAATGGTGTACTTTACCAGAGCGGCGGCATAGATTTTGCCGCCGCTCCTATGATCGGTCAGTTGTTGCGCAAGCATGTCGCGATCCGCGCCAGCCTCCTTTTTCCAAGGCATGCCAATGCTCCGGCCGTTAATGTCTTTCTTTCCGTTGCTGTGGTCGCTCTTTGCTCACCCGCGCGAGGGATCGATCAGGAATTTCGCCCCCGTAGCCTTACGCTGATAAGACGCCAGCACTACGGGATCGAGTGCTTCGACCAGTCCGATCGTGCGGGTGTACTGGGTGGCGAATGTGGTCGTCAGTTCATCGTTGACCCGCTGGCGCAGGCGCTGCACCGCTTCCGGTCCTGCCTTCTGCAGGAACTGAGTCATCAGCCAGCCCGAGACGCTCCAGTCAAAGCCGAAGGCCAGGCGATCAAGAACAGCAAGAGAATAGTCAAGCATGCCATAGGAATAGAGATGTTTGGAGACTGCGGAGCCGTAGGGGGAGTAGCGAGTGAGATCGCGAGCCGCAGCCTTTTCGATCGCACGCAACATGTCGCTTCCCAGCGTTCCTCCCCCCACGGCATCAAACACCACCGTTGCGCCTGTCTCGGCGACGGCATCCACCAGATCGTCGAAAAACTGCGCGTCGCGGCTATTGAGCACATAGGTTGCGCCAATTTCGCGCAAGAGCGCCGCCTGCTCGGCCGAGCGAACGATATTAATCAGTGGAATGCCATCAGCCAGGCAGATGCGCTGGAGAATCTGGCCGAGGCTGGAGGCCGCGGCGGTATGGATGATCGCCTTGTGGCCGCCATTGCGCGCGGTTTCGATAAAGCCAAGTGCGGTCAACGGATTGATCGAGATCGCGGCGCCCTCGGCGGCGCTTGCTCCTTCCGGGAGGGCAATGGCGTCGTTTGCGCGAACAACGCGGTGGTCCGCATACATAGCGCCTCCCAAAGTGGCGACCCGCCGCCCCAACCACGCCTGCGCGCCCGCACCAGCCACGACCACGGTGCCGGCCCCTTCGTTACCAGGCCGTAGGGTTTGACCAATGCGTGCCTTCGCGCTGGCCAGCTGATCCGCGGGAATGTCGAACGTGAGTATCGGGCTCTCCGGCGTACCGGATTGACGCAACGTGCTCAGGTCAGCGGGCCCCAGAAGCAGGGTCAGGTCACTCGGGTTGATCGGAGCTCCCTCGACCCGGATGACGATTTCATCGGCAGCCGGCTCGGGAACGGTGACATTCACCAGGGCGAGGGTAAGTGTCCCGTCGTCATGGATCGTCGAGTGTAGTTCGCGTGAAATACTCTTCATGTTCAAGCTCCTTTTTGTATGTCGGTTTATGATGCTTGTGACGCCGCCTGCGCTGCGTTGGCGCGCATTCCGGCAAGAAAGATGGTGGTGAAGGTTGTGACGAGGCCGAAGACGTCGATGTCGCCGCTATGCATCTTCGATGCGATCATCGAGAATGAGGATGGCTATACCGTGAACAATCGCCCAAAGCGCGAGCGCCTCTGCGACCAAAGGGGCCAGAACTCCGATCGGCAACAACTGCGTCTGCATCAGCGCGAAAACTGCGTCCCCAGCGATTTTCAATTCGACATATTGGGGTTTCGCAAGATCCTTGCCGATCACCAGCAGAAAGATCGCCGGTTCCGCCATCGCGAAGCTGGAGCATGCCGGGTATGACGGCCGCCGTCAGCAAGGTGGGCACCAGCGAATTGAGGCGCAGCAGGTTCTCCAGTGCAACCGGATCGGCATTGGCGAGACCGCCACTCAGACCCGCGCCGGCATTGTTGACCAGAATGTCGATCGGCGGATCGGCACGCAGGCGCTGCGCCACCGGCTCCGTCTGTGCGGCATCCGTCAGGTCTGCGGTGATCACCTCGACGGTTACGCCATGGGCCGAGCGAAGCTCATCGGCAAGTGCGTTCAGCCGGTCGGTGGCTCTGGCAACGAGGACGAGATTGTGGCCGCGGGCCGCCAGACGGCGTGCGTAGACCGTACCGATGCCACTGGAGGCACCGGTAATAAGGGCGATTATCATGTCTGTTGTCCTTGAATAGTACGAAGGTTCGGGCGCCTTGGCCCCCGCTTTTCTCAGTCGCGCGCCTTCAGGTGCGGCATCGGATTATGCTCGTAGTGGCCAACGCCGTTAGCAACGATCGGATCGCGGGAAGTGAAGGATGCGATGCCCTGATCGAGCAGGTCGTCGAGGAAGGCGCCGTGCCCGGCCATCCATGTCTTTTCGTCATCGCTCATCGTCGCCAGGAATTCATCCCGAGGCGGAATGAACTTGCATAGATAGTTCTTCATAAAATGCTCCCGCTTTCGGTGAGAAACGGAGGCTGACCTTACACTGGAACCGCCGTTTTTATTGGACCTCAACCAGGCAGTAAGCTAATATCGATTTCATAGTCTGTCACTATGAAATCGATATTAACATGAAGAACGTTTCGGATTACCCCTGCCTTATCGCCCGAAGTCTTGCTCTCGTAGGAGATGCATGGAGTATGCTGATCATGCGGGACGCGCATGCTGGCCTCACTCGTTTCGACGAATTCAGAAAAAATCTGGGCATCGCGCCGACGATGCTGACCAGCCGGCTGGCATCGCTGACCGAGGAGGGGCTTTTGGAGAAGAGGCGCTATTCCGATCGACCGCCGCGCGATGAATATCTCCTGACACCAGCCGGCCAGGATTTGTTGCCCGTATTGTTTGCGCTAGCCTCTTGGGCAGGCAAGCACAGAGGTGGTGGTGACTTCACTCGCTTTTTCGACACCGAAGCGGAGACGGAGATCGATCCGGTGACCATAGATAAAGTGACTGGCGCCCCTATCGGCACACGCCCGATTACCATCGCACTTCCGAAGTGCGTTCCGACAGGCGACATTTAACTGCTGCCGCACGCACATTTGAAGACATTGGGCATCAAGACTCTGGTCTACCTATGGAGGCTGTTGATCCTCCGAGGATAAGCGTTGGAGGGGATATCCGAATACGTTCATCGTCAGGAATGTCTCTACCACCTTACCACCAGGCCGGCCTGACGGGTCCGGATCGACGAAAAGCGCTGGGTCAAGACCGGCGTCGAATTCACCGATGGCGAATTGTTCCTCAGCACGATGATCACCGACGGCAAGTCGGACTGGTCGGTGTCACAGCCCTTCAAGGAGCTCAAGGATTCTACATTCGCATTACGCGCGCCACGGGCGCGATGTGCGTCCATCCGCCTTTATTCTTTCCGGCCTCATGGCGGCCGCTTACTTCACGGCCCACTTTCCTGTCAGCTTTTTCCCGACTGAGAACGGCGGTTACACCGCCGCCGGTTGGTGTTTCATTTTTCTTTGTTTCGTTACGTCGGGCGGTGGGCCGACCAGTCTAGACGCTATCTTGTCTAAACACGCGGACCGCTAACTAAGAGCGATCCAGGTGACCATTTCGATCAACGGCCAGGGAACGAATGACCCCGGCGGAGGCGTTTGCCCTTCACAACTGCCCCCGGATGATGAGTTAGTTGACATTCATCTGTGCTCTTCAACGATATTGGCCCGGAAAAACAATATCCTGATCAACAAGAACGTTGAATTTGTAGCCCGGTCGGATCTGCAACGTCGGCTGCACGTCCATATTCCGCTGGATTGTCCGGTCGGCCACTCGCCCAAAGGTCTCGGCAAAATTGCGCCTTGCTGCGTCGGAGGCGGTATCCTGGGTGGCAAGCGTCGAGCTCTGAGGAACCGCCATGTCGATGCCGGTCCCGATCAGCGCGATCATAACCGCCGAGCCGAAGGTTTTAAGATAGTGGTTGTTCACCTTGTCATTGAAGCCGCCGTAACCTTCTGAATCCGTGCCGGCCATACCGCCGATTTGCAAAGTCGATCCGTTCGGGAAGATGATGTCTGACCAAACGACGAGCACGCGGCTCTGGCCGAACGACACCTTGCTGTCATAGCGACCGAACAGTTTCGTGCCCTGTGGGATCAGCAGGCGATGGCCTGTTGCGCTGTCATAGACATTCTGGCTGACCTGCGCGGTGATACGCCCTGGAAGGTCGGAATTGATGCCTGTTATCAATGTCGCCGGGATAACCGAGCCTCGTTTCAGTTCGTACAGGGACTGCTGCGGCACGACGCGGCTTGGCAGATAGCCGAGGTCCTTGAGGTCGGCATTGAAGAAGTCTTCCTTGGAGCTCTGTCCGTTTGGATCGACGTTCTGTCCGCCAAGACCGGCGCGCACAGCCGCGGCGTAAAGATCGGACGCGCTTCCATTGGTGGCGGCTGTCGTTGTCATCCGGGACGCGGCGCTCTCATCTTTTTCCGACCTTATTTCCAGCTTGCCACGATCGATGGCAAGCGGTGCGTCATAGGCGGAGTCTCGCGCCTGCATTCGCGCCATCCGCTGACGCTGCTGCTCGCGCAGAACCTGTTCCTGCTGCTCACGTGAGAGACGCGCCCGCCACACCTCTTCCGGCTCCAGTTCCGATTCGCGCCGTTGCTCTTGTCTCGCTTCGGGCTGTGCGAACGGATTGGCCGCCTTCTCTTCCTCCTGTTTTGTCTCGACCGGCGTCGGCTGGAAAGTCGTCTTCTGTTGGGGTTCGCCGATGATGCCGTCGGTGACGCCCCGTTTAATCTGGTCCGCATAGGTCGAGGCCGGATTGCCGGAACTCGTGTCCAGACCACTATCCTTGCCAAAGTAAAGCCCGCGCGAGGCGAGGCCAAAGAAGATAATGCCGAGGAAAGCGACGAGCAGCACGATCACGACGATGACCGGCAAGCGATTCACCCGCTTGATGCCCGATTTACCCTGGCTGTTCGCAGCGCCGCCGAGCTTGAGAGACTGCACCATGACGTTTCTCCCTCACCCGCGACGCATGAGCGACAGCGCGCTTGCCGGTGTCGCACCCGATGTCGTCACTATGTAGGCCCGACCGAGTTCGACACTGCTCGTCGAAAGCCGAGCGAGTACCTGGCCGTCGTAGGGCACGATGACATAGGCGAGCGGAACGACGGCGCCGCCGCGATCCGTCTTTTGATCGGTGACAACGGCATAGCCCCATCCCTTCAGGGCTGCTTCAAGTGCCTGTCCGAACGGCGAATTGTCTTGTTTGAGCGCAACGGTCACCTTCCCCTGCCCGATCTGTTCGGCAAGACGGCTGACCATATCGCCAGCAATGGCGCCCGCCGCCGGTCCGGAGATATTCGGGGGCGTCGCGCTGGTGACGAGGGCCCCACTATCCATCGACTGGCATCCGGAAAGGAGGATAGCGAGGGCAGTCGTTGCGGCGAAGCACCGGATCGGGCTCAGACGGTTTCCTCTGCGACGGAGGAGATTCAACATTACTGCCCTCCCCTGCTGATCGTCACCTTCTGCTGTTTCCAGCCGACGCCAGAGACGAGGACGGCACGATCGATATTGTAATCCACCACCATCATGTTGCTCTTCATGCGGTAGTTGACGATGCGGTTCTGGCCGCCGGAGACGACGAAGAGAACCGGTGCATCCTGCCCGGAGATCGACCGTGGAAACTGGATGTAGGTCTTTTGTCCATCCGAATAGACCCGCGTCGGCCGCCAGCCGGCACTGCCCGAGACGGAATAGGCGAAGCTTAGTTGCTCGGCTGGGACGCCCGCGCCCGGGATTGTACTGGCTTCCAGCCGCGCGTTGACATCGGCAAGCTTGGCCGAGACGTCCTCGGGATATTCGAAACCAACGCGCGCCATATATTGCGTGGCATGCGATTTCAGCTGGATATGATAGGTCCGCCGCGACGTCGTCACGACCATCGACGTGACCAGACCCGGCTCCGACGGCTTGACGATCAGGTGGATCGCTTGGCCACCCGCCGCTCCAGAGGTCGCAGGCTCTACTTTCCACCGCACAGTGTCACCGACCAGCACGTCCCGAACGACCTCACCACCCTGAAGCTCGATGTCGCAGACCTGCAGGGGTGAGCAGACGACCGACGGCTGCACTTCGCCATAGAGGAAAACCACCTTTCCATCCGCGCCTTTCGTGACAAGGCCGCGGCTTCCGCGCCACTGTGTTGAGATTCCCATACCCTTTGCCTCGTTTGCCGTGACACCATCGGCGGCGAGAGAAGCAGACGGGAGAAGGGTTGACGAGGCTGCAACGGCAATAGCGATGATGCCGGCGCTCATGGCGACCCGTGACAGTGCGTGTGATCTTTTCATGTTCAGGGCCATGCCTTTCAAAGCTGCGCAGTCCAGTCGAAATCGCGGAGATAGAGACCGATGGGATTGATACGGATGACACCTTCATCCTGGGGAGGCGTCAGTGTCACCGTGGCGATCCCGCGGAAGCGGCGAGTGGCAGTCTCCTTGCCGCGGCGATCTCGCTCGAACTCGGTCCAGTCGATCTGGTAGCTTTGGTTCGACAGCGCGACGATGTTGTTGACCTCGATCGCCACCGTTGCGGTCTTCGCCTTCTCGAAGGGCGAGTTGGAGCGAAACCAAGCATTCACCTTTTCCGTCGCTGGATCGGATGTGCGCAGCAGCCCATATGTCCGGTCGATATACTGCTTCTGTACAACCGCATCGGGGGTGACGGATCGGAAGCTCGACACGAAACTACCGAGTGTCGCGCGCACCACGCGTGGATCGGCATATTCGATCTGCTGCGGGAAGCCGGCATTGACTGATGTGCCGAGCTTGTCGACTTCGACGATATAAGGGATCAGCTTGACCTGCGTGCTCTGGTAGAGCGCGTAGCCGAAGCCGATAACGGCCATGGTCATGCCGGCTATCCCGACGACGCGCCAGGCGGCAGCCGCTTTGACGTACGAGCCATAACGCTCGTTCCATTCGTGGCGAGCAGCAACATAGGGATTATCGGGAATATTCTGTCCGGCCATTCTGGAGCGTTCCGTCACTTGTCATTGATCGGCGGTGGTGGAGGAGGTGTGCCAGGCCGGCCGGGCTGCTGATCGAGCTTTGCGTTGGCAAGGCCGAGCATCGATCCGGCATAGGCGCCGGGCGAACCGATCGCTTTTTCTTTCGCTGCGGAGCCGACCGCACCGGCCGCCCCGCCAACCCCCGCCTGCATGCGCCGTAGCGCAGCACTGGCCAGAGACGAGCCTCCTGCCCTCGCAGCACTGGCGGCTCCAAACCCTCTGTTTGCCGCGCCGATCGTTAGAAATCCGGCGCCGAGCGCCGCGGATGCCGCCTGCCCGCCGTGGCGGATGGCCTCCATTCCGCCGCCGACCGATGCGCCCTGAACCACGCCCTGCAAGATGGGTGGCACATACATGGCGATCACGAAGACGACGACAGAGATGCCGGCAATCGCCAACGTGGTGATGAACTGTTCCGATGTGGCGGTGGGAGCTTCGGCAAGACCAAGAAGGATGTCCGAGCCGATCTTTGCGATCATCACCAAGGCCATCAGCTTCATGCCAACGGAAAAGGCATAGACCAGATACTTGATCGCAAAATCCTTGGTGTGGGACGAGCCACCCAGCCCGAGCATGATCATGCCGGCGAGCAGGCCGACATACATCTCGACCATCACCGCGACGAAGATCGCAGCAACCAGCGAGAATGACACGACGACCACGACCATGGCGAAGACGGCGGCGATCGCCAGCGCGTTATCCTCCCAGAGACCGAACTTGGCCTGTTCCGACATCTTCGTTGCGACACGAATGCCGGCATCGAAGATGTTGGCGGGAGATGCCGATCCGCCACCGGCGCCGATCTGGTAGAGACTGTCGACCACGGCCTTGGCAAACTCCGGCCCCCTGTCGAGGATGAAGGCGAAGAGCCCGATGAACATGATGCGCTTGACGAGTTCGGCGAACCAGCTGTCGAGCGAGGCGGCGTTGATCGCCAGCCATACGGCGGCGATCCCGACCTCGATGCCGGCGAGGATCCAGAACAACGAGCGGGCTGCATTCATCACCGTCGTCTCCCAGCCCTTGGCAGCGGTGACGACGGAATTTTCAAGGGTGGTCAGGACTTGGCCCTGTTGTGCCAACGCCGGCGTGGTCGCCAGCAGGACGACTGAGATCGCGATGAACATCCGTTCGAGCGTGCGGGAAGAAGGAACAGCTACCATCGTGGCTTCATCTCCTGGCCGCCGCGGATGTCGCGGTTGGCGTCTCCACCGAAGAACTCATCACGATGTCGGCGCCGGTCTTCATCGGAGGGAGAACCTTTCGCTATCGCGCCAGATCGCAAAACTGGCTCCGGCCGAAGCAAGACCGAGGTTACGACGCTTGCACCCGCCGCGGAGACTACTGCTACAAGGGCGATAATGACGATCAGACGAAAACTCACCAGCGTGGCTCCATCGTTTGGCCGCCCCTGATATCGCGCTCGGTCCCACTGAAAAATTGTTCGCGCCGCGCCTGTGCCAGATCCTTTTGCGCCTGTTCGGACTGGTACCAGGTCCCCATCATCGTCATCTGCTGGGACACCAGACCGCGCAGTTTCTGCATCTGCGCGACCTGCTGGGCGGCAATCTCGTGCCCGACCTGCAGCGCCTTCATCTGGCCGTCGGACGATTCCGAAATTGATCTGAGCTGCGACATCGTGCTCTCCTCGCTGGAGAACTGATCGGCCGTGAGGTTGGCGGCCTTCAGTGTGCCGGCGATCGTGTCGCGATTGGTGTCGGACCAGCTCTGATAAGTCGTGGAGAAGCTCGCGCCGTCAGGCAGGTTGCTCTTTATCTGGGCAAAGCTCTGAAAGCGCTGCTTGAGGACATCGTCGACATTGCCCATGGAGAAGGCGACGCCCTGGCCCTGGTTGACGATGGTCTGGAGGTTCTTCAGATCGCTTTCGACCTGACCCCAGACATGGTTCGGAAGCTGCGCGGTGTTCTGTAGCATGTTCTTGTAGATGTTGAGCTGGTTCTGGATCTGCTCGGCCAGCTGCGAGATCTGTGTGATCTGGTTGTTCACCTGCTCAGCGGACTTGCCGACGAGCGAGATCAGTTCGGTATTGTTGGCAAGCTGTGTCCATTCGGTTGCCTGACCCGTCACGCCACCGGCCTCAGCTGGAAGCGGGAAAGCGGACGAGAGCGTGAGGAACACACCGAGCGCAGCGTGCCATATCCTATTCGGTTGGGAAGAGCGTGTGGGCATGGGCGATCCCCCTTTGCTGAAGCCAATGAAGAGGCCAGGCGGCCCCATATTCATGATGCAGGGCGCGGATGCGCTTGAGGTCTTCCTTTCCGGACGCTCCGACAAAGGAGAGCGCCACCGGCCCAAGCGCCATGTCAAACAGACGTCGACCCTCGGGCGACACGACGTAATAGTCCCGCTTCGGGATCGCGGTCGCGACGATCTCGATCTGCCGCTCGTTGAAGCCGATGCGCTCGTAGAACTCGCGCGTGCCCGGCTCCCGCGCAGCACCGTTCGGGAGGCAGATCTTGGTCGGGCAGCTCTCCTTCAGCACATCAATGATGCCTGACCGCTCGGCATCAGAGATTGACTGGGTGGCCAGCACCACGGCGCAATTGGCCTTGCGCAGTACCTTCAGCCATTCCCTGATCTTGTCGCGGAACACCGGGTGGCCGAGCATCAGCCAGGCCTCGTCAAGAATGATGAGGCTGGGTACACCGGTCAGGCGTTTTTCAATGCGTCGGAAAAGATAGGTCAGAACGGGCACAAGGTTGCGCTCGCCCATATTCATCAGTTCCTCGATCTCGAAGCATTGGAAGGCGCCGAGAGCCAGCCCGTCTTCTTCGGCGTCGAGCAGCTGCCCCATCGGACCATCGACGGTGTAGTGATGCAGGGCGTCCTTGATCTCCCGCATTTGGACACCCGAGACAAAGTCCGAGAGCGAGCGGCCGCGGGATTCGGCCATCAGGCCGACCTGCCGTGAAATGGCATTGCGGTAGTCCGGAGTGATCGTCACGCCCTGCAGTGCCACCAGCATCTCGATCCACTCGGAGGCGAACGCACGATCGCCCTCGGTCGAGAGCTCGGCCAGCGGGCAGAAAGAGAGTGGCCTTCCCTCCCCCGCTTCCTGAGCATCGCCGCCGATCTGATAATGATCGCCGCCGAGCCCCAGCGTCAGCGGCAGCATCGAGCCACCCTTGTCGAACGCGAAGATCTGCGCACCGGCGTAGCGTCGGAACTGGGCTGCGATCAATGAGAGCAGCGTTGATTTGCCCGACCCCGTCGGACCGAAGATCAGAGTGTGGCCGACATCGTCGACATGCAGGTTCAGCCGGAAGGGAGTTGATCCGCTGGCGACCTGCATCAGCGGCGGCGATGCGGCCGGATAGAATGGGCAAGGTGCGACCGGGCTTCCGGACCAGATAGAATTAAGCGGGATCAGGTCGGCGAGATTGCGCGTGTTGATCAGCGGCTCACGGATATTGGCATAGGATACGCCCGGCAGGCTGCCAAGAAATGCATCGGTCGCGTTGATTGTCTCGATGCGGGCACCAAAACCTTCGGCCTGGATCAGGCGCCGGACTGCCTCACACTTCTCCTGCAGGCTTTGCTGGTCCTCAACAAAGAGAACGATGACCGGTGTGTAATAACCATAGGCGACGAGCTGCGACGAGGCTTCGGCGATGGCGTCTTCGGTTTCCGCCACCATCATCATGGCGTCCTGATCGACCGAGCGGCTCTGTGTCTGGAAAAGCTGGTCGAAGAATGGCCTGACCTTCTGCTGCCACTTCTTGCGGGTACGCTCGAGCCTTCCGCGTGCCTCCTCGGCGTCAAGGAATATGAAGCGGGAAGACCAGCGATAGGTGAGCGGCATCAGGTCGAGACTGTTGAGTATCCCCGGCCAGCTTTCGGCGGGCAGGCCGTCGATCGCCACCACGCCAAGAAACCGGTTCTCGACAAGTGGCGTCAGGCCGTGCTGCAGCTCGGCCGTGACCAGCCAGTCGAGATACATTGGGATCTCTGGCAGGCGCACTGGATGATTTTCCCCGGTGATGCAAAAGCGGATGAACTGGAAGAGTTCGTCGTAGCGGGCGACACGATGACCGCCGCGCTCCGGCGTTTCGCGTGTCATCATCCGTCGGATCGAAACGACATTGGCAAGATACTGTTCGACCTCCCGGATCGACGTCAGAAAGGTTTCGAGCGCCTTGTCGGCATAGGTGGCGGACCGGCTGCCAACGTCGGAATAGACATAGCGCGTCAATCCGGACCGCCTCGGCTCCGGTGGACGCCAGGTCAGGACCAGGGCATGCCGGCTTTCGTAATGCCCCCTCTCCTTCTGGAAATGTGCCCGCCGCTCCGCATCGATGGCGCGGGTCACCGGATCGGTGAAATGGCTGGCCTCCTCCGTCGGATAATCTCCCGTCGGCACTCGGACAGCCTCGACCTGGATCATCCAGCCGGAACCGAGGCGCGACAGGATTGCATTGATCTGCCGCGACACCTCGTTCCGCTCAGCACCGGTCGAGCTTTCGCTATCGGGTCCGGCAAAGTACCAGCCCGCCATCAGCGAGCCGTCCTTCAGGAGAAGGACGCCGTTATCGACCAACCCGGCATAGGGAACGAGATCGGCAAAGGATGGTCCGGAATGGCGGAAGGATTTGAGGGCAACCATGCAGTGCTCCCTCAATACCTGCGCCACGGCGAAGACGTCGCGCGGTAGAAGGTTTTGTAGGAGATATGACGGATATAGACTCTTCGCATCAGCGGGTCGGCCTTGGCCATCATACGAAGGGCTGCGACCGCGACCAGCCAGATCGCAACGCCGAACAGCGCCGCATACCAGGTCAGAACCACGAAGATCAGGATGGCGGCAGCCAGCGCCGTCACAAGGACAAGCTCGCGATCGGCGCCCATCAAAAGGTTGGGACGCGAGAGTGCCCTGTGCACTCGCGATCGAATGAGGTTTGAGCCGGCTTCAGCCACGAGCCCCCTCCCCTACTGCTGACGGCGTCATC
Organism: Agrobacterium sp. 16-172Ci; assembly: GCF_053522725.1. Lineage (NCBI taxonomy): Bacteria > Pseudomonadati > Pseudomonadota > Alphaproteobacteria > Hyphomicrobiales > Rhizobiaceae > Agrobacterium > Agrobacterium sp. 16-172Ci. Next base: position 68,838 of record NZ_JBNWBW010000027.1, on the reverse strand, counting down.
ACAGCCGCAGGAAAGGCTGGAGCAACATCTGCGTCGGCGTGTACCTCGCCGATCGAGGCACCAGTTGCGCCGAACAGAGCGACGATCTGTGTCGCGCCGAGCAGTACGCCGCCGACCAGGGCGACATAGCAAAGGCGACGCGCGAAATCATTCAGCTCGCCTCCGAAGATCAGCATGGCGCCGGCGATGGCGACAGCGGCTAGCGCGATAAACCCGGCGACAGGTCCGGTGATCGATTGCTGGATCTGTTGCAGCGGCGATTCCCAGGGAAGGCCGCCTCCGCCCGAGGAAGCGAATGCGGAATCACTAAACCCGATAGAAATGGCGAAAAGCGTCGTGCCGGTGAGAAGAATAGAGATTTTACGCGACATGGCTGTCCTCATCGATATGGGCATAGTGTTCGGTCTGGTAGCGGCCGTTGCGGTATCCTTCGATGTGGATCACCTCACGGACCCGCCTCCCCTTTCCCGTTCGCTCGATAGAGACGACGAGATCGACGGCCTCTCCGATGACCTCCTGCATCGGTTGCTGGCTGGCCTCGGCGGTGAGTTGCTCAAGCCGCCGCAGCGCCGACATGGCGGTGTTGGAATGGATGGTAGTGACCCCGCCGGGATGACCGGTGTTCCAGGCCTTCAGGAGCGTGAGCGCTGCGCCGTCGCGGACCTCGCCGACGATGATGCGGTCCGGCCGCAGCCGCATGGTGCTTTTCAGTAAACGAGCCATGTCGATGGTATCGCTGGTGTGAAGCGAAACTGCGTTTTCTGCCGCGCACTGGATTTCGGCGGTGTCTTCGAGGATAACCATCCGATCGTCCGGGGCCGCCGCCACGATCTCGGCGATGATGGCGTTGGCAAGCGTCGTTTTTCCGGACCCGGTGCCCCCGGAGATGATGATATTCATCCGCGCATCGATCGCGCTTCGAATGGCAGATGCCTGGGCATCAGTCATCACCTTCGACTTCACGTACTCTGTCAGTGGAATGAGACGCGAAGCACGACGGCGGATCGTGAATGCCGGTCCGGCGACCACCGGTGGCAACAGCCCCTCGAAGCGGTGTCCGCCAATCGGCAGTTCACCAGAGATGATCGGTCGTTCGTCGTCGGCCTCCGATTGCAGGGCATGCGCAACGCTGCCGATGACGACTTCGGCTGCGGCAGTGCTCATTGCGCCGGCCGGTGCTACGCCGTGCCCCAGCCGTTCGATGAACAGCTTTCCGTCCGGATTGAGCATGATCTCGACCACGGTCGCATCATCGAGCGCGATGCAGAGTTGGTCGCCGAGGGCGTCCTGCAGTTTACGAACCAGACGAGGATGAGAGCGAAGTTGGGTCACGCAGCGCTCCGGATCTCGCGACCGTGATATTCGGCGATGATCGAGTGGTAGTCCGGTGGGCAGACCCGCTCGAAGCTAACCCGGTCGGCCGGCAGTGTTCCGGCGATGGCCACCGTGTTTCCGATTGCCACGGGTTCGCCAAGCCGCCTCATCGGCCATCCGGCCCGGTTCAGGATACGCTCGAAGCGCAGGTCGGTGGCCGTGACGATCTCGTCGTAGCCGTTTGCCATCGACCACTCGATGATCCCGGCAAACATTGTGAGCGTCGCGAGATGGAGTTGGCCCCCTCCCCTTGCCGCAGCCAATGACGTATCGACGCAAAAGCGCGAGCTCTCGACCACGCTGGCCGACGTGGTGAGCGAACCCGATGCCAGCAATTGCGGGAATGTCTGCTCCAGCATGGTCGGCCCCAGAGCCGGCAGCAGGCGCGCGCAGCCGACGACCCTTTCGTCATCAGTGGCCGCAAGTATGTAAGTCGGGTCGAGATCGTCGTACTCGTCCCGTTCTCCTGCCTCAGTAATCGTGACATCCCACTCAAGACGTTCGCGGAAGACTGCGGCGCGCAAGCAGTGCATCTGTTTCAGGAGATTTGAACGATCGGCGTAGCGATCCGGGGAAACGCTCAGAATCTGCATTTTGCTCTCCGCACGATGTGGACATGCGGGACAAAGATCATCTCAAAATGCGGCTGGCTATCTGCAGATCTGCAGAGAGCTGAGTCGGCTTGGAAACACGCCTTCGGTTGCCCAAGCCTGGCAAAGCCACAGGATTCTGTCTGCAGATCTGCAGAACTCAAGGAATAGAAATCATGCCGAGAATCGGCCTAACCTGCGGATAGATATTGAGAATTCTGACCCACGCCGAAGCTTCAGAAAATTACGTTAACTTCTTGTTAACTCTAATTCTCTTGCAGCATTGTTAGAATCGTGCGCTATCTTGAGACGGCATAAGCGCGTCTGACGCTTGCAAACCGTCTTGAACCTGAGGCTAAAGTGAACGTGATCGACAGGCACATCAGTAGAGCAGCAACCTCTGCACATATCACGCAGCGCGCCGAAGCGCTATCTGCGCGACTTCGTGCGGTCGGTGAGCGCGCCTTTCCGCCGACAGCGCAGAAGTCGCTTCGCTCATTCACTTCTGGCGAGGTTGCCGAGATAGTTGGCGTGTCTGATGGGTACCTGCGCCAACTGTCGCTGGATGGCCTCGGCCCGGCGCCGGATATTGGCTCGGGAGGACGGCGCTCCTATACGTTGGAGCAGATTAACGAGCTGCGGCGATACCTCGCCGACGCGCGTCCGAAAGAGGCTGGGCGATTTTGGCCACGTCGTCGTGAAGGTGACAAACTTCAGATCATAACCGTCGCAAACTTCAAGGGTGGATCGGCCAAAACCACCACCTCACTTTATCTCGCACAGGGTTTGGCGCTGCAAGGTTACAGGGTTCTCGCAATCGATCTCGATCCTCAGGCATCGCTTTCCGCGATGTTCGGGTATCAGCCCGAGTTTGATGTTGCCGAGAATGCCACCATCTATGGCGCAATCAGATATGACGACCAGCGGGTGCCGATGAAGGATGTCATCCGGTCGACCTACTTCACTGGCATCAGCGTTGTCCCTGGCAATCTCGAACTGATGGAGTTCGAGCATCAGACGCCTCGCTTCATGCTTCAGAACCGAGGTCGGCCGGAAGATCTGTTCTTCAGGCGTGTTGCGAGCGCAATCGATCAGGTTGAAGATGAATACGATATCGTCGTCATCGACTGCCCTCCTCAGCTCGGCTTTCTAACCATGGGGGCTCTCAATGCCGCGACGGGTATGATTGTTACCGTTCACCCACAGATGGTGGACGTCGCGTCCATGAGCCAGTTTCTTCTCATGACGTCCGATCTTGTATCCGTCATCGAGGAAGCGGGCGGTAAGCTCGATTATGATTTCCTTAGGTTCCTTGTTACTCGCCACGATCCGCGAGACGTCCCTGAACAGGAAATTGTCGGTCTGCTTCGCGACGTATTCGGAACTGATGTAATGACTGCTGCAGCCTGGAAATCGACTGCAATCGCCAATGCCGGTTTGACCAAACAATCGCTCTACGAGCTTTCGCGTGGTGCTGTAGGTCGGTCGACTTACGATCGCGCCATGGAATCGATCAGTGCCGTGAACCATGAAGCTGTCAGCTTAATCAATGACGTTTGGGGCAGGTGATCATGCTCCACAGTCAAAAGAATCAATCGTTTAGCTTGGTGTCAGCTGACGACACGACGTTATTGCCTCTGCATGGGCAGCGTTTTTATCGGAGAGACCAAAGATGAGCAAACGAACTCAATCAGTTCGCAATCTTTTCGCTGCTGGGCCGGATGTGGTGCCCACGGCCGAGACCCGCCAACCGATGCAGCGTGTAGCGTCGGGCGCGGTGCGGTCCTTGAAAGACACCTTCTCGGAAGTTGAGAGAGATTACGAGGAACTCAAGCAGCGGGTTGCGGAAGGCGCTCTGCCTATCGAGCTGGATCCCTCACTCATTGACCCCTCTCCTTTCTCTGATCGTTTTGCGGATCAGGATCCCTCCGCTGTCGAAGCACTCAAAACCTCGTTCCTGGAGAACGGCCAGGAAATACCTGTCCTCGTTCGCGATCATCCGACGGAGACCGGCCGCTATCAGATTGCCTACGGTCATCGCCGTGTGCGGGCTGCCAGCGAACTCGGCATCAAGGTAAAAGCTTACGTCCGCGAGCTAGGGGACGACCGCCTCGTTCTTGCACAGGGCATCGAAAACTCCGCTCGCGAGGACCTTACCTTCATTGAGCGCTCGATGTTCGCTCTCAAACTCGAAGACGGTGGCTTCGATCGGACACTCATTCAGACCGCTCTCTCAGTTGATCGTCAAGAGGCATCGAAGCTCATCAACGTAGGCCGCGCGGTTCCAACATGGCTAAGCGAAGCGATAGGAAGAGCTCCGAAAATTGGTCGACCTCGGTGGCAAGAGCTTGTCGACGTGCTGAAGAGCGAAGGCGCGGAAACCAAAGCGCGCAAAGCAATGAGGGACAGTTCTTTCGGCCACAAGACGTCTGATGATCGCTTTATCGCAGTGCTTCGCGCCATTAAGGCGATCGATAAGCCGGTTTCCGTGAAACCCCATGCCCTTATCGCAAAGTCTGCGGATGGGTCCGAGATCGCCACACTTGCTGTCACAGGTAAGGTTTGCAAGATCCAAATTGATAGAGATCGAGACGAGGCATTTGCCAAGTTCGTGATGGATCGGATTCCCGATCTTTACGAGAACTTCCGACAGAGCGCGTCCGGATCCGAAAGTTAGAAGGAAGAAACCGCAAAAGAAAAAGGCCCCCAAACGTTGCCGTCGTGGAAGCCTCTCTCATTGGTCTAAGCAGCCTGAGAATCGCATTTCCATGAATCCCAGTCAAGAGTCTTTGGCACCGTTTTGGTGAGCGGATTTCTTTTGCCGATCGAAAGGTGAAAGAAAAATGCAAAATGGAAGTGTAACGACGCCCTTCGGGCGGCGGCCGATGACGCTTGCGTTGGTCAGGGCCCAATTCAAGGTATCTGAGATCCGCGAGGGAAAGTCTGCGGATAAGTGGAAAGTGTACCGTGACGTTTGCGATGCGCGAACACTTCTTGGCTTGCGCGATCGTGCGCTTGCCGTACTCAACGCCCTCCTGTCATTTTATCCCGAGACGGAACTCAACCACGACGAAAACCTTGTCGTCTTTCCGTCTAATGCCCAGTTGATCGCTCGAGCAAACGGTATCGCCGGCACGACCCTGAGAGAGAACCTAGCTGTGCTGGTAGATGCAGGGTTGATCAATCGCAACGACAGCCCAAATGGCAAGCGTTACGTGAGGCGTGCCAAGGACGGTGCTGTCGAGACAGCTTATGGGTTCAGTCTTAGCCCCCTACTTGCCAGGTCGGAAGAATTCGCACTCATGGCGCAACAGGTTGCCGAAGACGCCCGACGTCTGAAGGTCGTCAAAGAACGCACGACTATCGCCCGCAGGGATGTTCGAAAGCTCATCACTGCTGCGATCGAAGACGGCGCGGCTGGCGACTGGGCGACGATCGACGCCGCCTATATCGCGGCGGTAGCGAGGCTGCGGACAGCCAAATCGAGAACGGATTTCGAAGCAATCTTGGACGAACTGTCACTTTTGCGTGAAGGCATTCTCAACATACTGGAATGCCAAGTTTTTTCGCAAGAATCCGACACCAATGATAGCGGTATCCGTCGGCACATACAGAATTCAAATACCGAATCTATAACTGAACTTGAACCAAGCTCCGAAATGGGGCAGGGCGAAACGGCGGTGGAAAATCTCAGCCGTCAATCCGAAACGCTAAAAGCTTTTCCAATTGGCTTGGTTATGCGGGCATGCCCGGAGATAGAGTCCTATGGGCCGGGAGGTGAAATCCGCAATTGGAGAGACCTCATGTCGGCCGCGGTGGTTGTCCGCTCGAGTTTGGGGGTGAGCGCGTCGGCCTATCAGGATGCTTGTGAGGCGATGGGGGCCGAAAACGCTGCGGTTGCCATGGCAGCGATACTCGAGCGAGCGGGGCACATCAATTCGGCTGGCGGATATCTCCGCAACCTCACATCAAGAACGCGTCGCGGTGAGTTTTCGCTCGGTCCGATGTTAATGGCGCTCCTGAAAGTAAATTCACGCGGCACAATGCGAGCGTGAGGTTATCTCGGCATCGCGTAGGTGGCTGACTATGGGGCTGAAGGCTTTGTCGTCAGCTGACAACACTCTAAAGCATTGAATTAATTGACTTGGAGGACAGACCACCAAGGATAGAAGATCAGTGCGGGTAATTATGTCGATGGCGCATCAGGCATTGATGAGCGAAGTCTGTTCAGGACGTCGGTCGCGGCGCGACGAAGGTCGTCGTCAGTCCAGATCTTGATGGAATGAGGCACAGAAAGCGCCTCGCCTAACATCAACGCTTCAGCTGTTTCGGTCCGGTCTATCTGGCGATATGCGTTAAGCGCGTCGCGCCGCAAGAGCCATGCCAGCAGATCAGCAGCCTGCAGACCTGGGCATTCGTCGTCACTCATAAACTTGGGGGTAGCAACATTTAAACCGGGAAAACCTCCAGCCGCCAGACGCGCGAATTCATCCATTCCTCCAAGGATTCTAGCAGCTGATTCTCCGCCCTGCTCATCGAACGTAATCTCGAGGCTTTTGTCGAAACGACGTTTGAACATGTGCTGATGGATCTGCGTCAGCAGGCCGTAGAATGCCATGTTGTAGACACGCAGCTCGGGATGTTCCGGAAACTGCTTGGGTGCAAACCAATGCTCGTGGCTCTCGAGTGGGATAGAGACAGCAAATGCATGCTCGACATGTTGAGTGATGCAATTGAGCAATTGAACAAAGACGCTGCTGCGGACCAAGGGGCTCTTTACGCCGGACGAATACCCTAACCGCCATACGTCGACAGCATGAAAATTGGTCATCCCATGGAGCGTCAAGATGGTATTCCACCTTGCATCGAACAACTGCCATTTCTCGTCGGATGCGAGATATCCAGCGAGAACCAGAACGGGGGATTGGTCCGATTTTCCACTATCGTCAATGTAAACCTGAATCATGGGTCTCCAGACAAGTTTGCTCTTGCAGGAAGAGCAAGGGCTTGAAGATTGGTGTGATTGCTACCTTCCTGGACGTTGGTTACGCATCAATCGGGGTGCGAAATGATGGAGCTGTAGTCCTCAAACCCAACGCTTAAAGTGCTGGTGTCGAGCGTACATTCGAAGGCCTTGAGTTGTGGGTGCTCTTGCCGGGCGTGACTAACGAGTGCCTCAGCTTGAGCAAGATCGGCTCTAATTCCAACATAGAGTTCGACGATGGATCCTGGCGGCAATTTATATAAATGCAAAGTCCGGGACGGCGTCGTAACAACGTCAAATGTTCCGCTTTCTGTCGTGCTGATGGGGGCGGATGTTCCCCTTAGACATTTTATAACTCGCACCTCTTCCTCGTATGACCAGTAAAGTGGCTTGCGAAGAAATACTCGTTGCAGCTTTTCAAAGTGATCAGCTGGAAAGTAGTGCGTAGCACCTACCGCCAGGCCGGTCTCGGGGCGGGTGGCGAATTCCGACACTTCTCGTCGCGAGGCATACACGACGCTACCAAACTGAGCCGGGATGAAGTTAGAAGCTACATTTGTGAAACCAGCTTTCGCAGCGTCGATGCCTAAGACGACACCATGATGATGCTCGGCGTAGTGAGCCCACATCAGCGCGTTGACCGGCGTTCGCGTAAGCGAAAGAACACCACTGTTTTCCGCCCATGCTTTGTTTTTTACCATCGCGGGTATGTTCGAGAACAAACCAGATGCCGGATCGGACGAAGGTTCTTCCGGATAAGAGGGCAGATCAAAAGGATCGTTGAAATGCTCTGGCCGGCTGAAGAGAATGGTACTGTCTCGCAAGACAGATTGGCCTGTTGAAAACGGCATGTACTTGTAGAGTATCACCAGACCTGCCTTTCGCATCGAATTTAGCTAGATATATATAACGGTAGGCATAAATGAGTGGCAGATAACCTGCATGCCGACGAGTAGAAATTCGCTAGAAATTGCATGACTTATACAGGATCCGCGCCGCAAGAGTGGCACTTACCATCGTGCTCGGGTGACGTACTCATCACATTGCCTTCGCAGTGCTCGCAATCGTTTCTCGCAACGGGATAATCGTTGCCACAAAGCAGGCAACACAGCGTGCTCGTTGACTTCAGGTAAGCTGTCCTGAATTCACTTTCGTCTACCGCTCCCTGTGCGAGTGAGCCTTCATAAAAGCATTCGTGGCAGACATATCGCCTACCGCCTTTCTTGCGCCCGGTAAGCGCTTCAATCTGACCGCTGCCCAGAGTCTCATAGAAATAGTCCAGCATCTCTGCGAGCTCCATGTGAGGCGTGGACCAGTCACCGTCGTGAAAGAACGAAAACCGCGTTCCTGAAATGTAGGCCATCCAGTCACTGAGGAACCGTTTTTTTGGCCACAACTCGGCGTACTGGCGCGCTAGCAGCTCGGCCATCTGCTTTGGTTCGAATACGGCGTTTGATGTTCCTTGGTGAACGATCTTGTTCCGCCATTGGCGAAGGCGATTGAACCGCTCCGTAAACTCGGGAGACATCGCGGTGGAACATACGGTGTTCACCGTGGTGAGAAGATCGGTCGCATCGAGGGTCCGCAGGTCAGTGAAGTCGATATCGCCGCCAGCTGCTTTGAACCTTTGATCCGTTCCGAGAAGGAGCAAGTAGGGACTCACCGCGCAGATTTTTGCTTTTAGGGCAAGCTCTGTAGCCTGGCCGGCCCAGGAACAGACTTTCTCGAGCTCGACTTTGCAGTGCGCGTAGTAGCGCTTTCGCTCATCATCCCAGTCGTCGGCTGCGTGTGGCTCTCGCTCGCGATGCAGTTCGAAATCGCTGATCAAGTGCAGGAGATCATTCCATCCGGCAAAGAACGCGGTCTTTGCAGCCTGCTCGAAATGATCCGCGGTGGGTATATTGATTATCGCCACTTGTGCCGCCGAGTTGAGTTAACGTCGAACTTCTATGACGCCTTTGCCTCTTCAACAATCGTAAATGAGCCTGAGTAAAGCGTTAGCTTAGCCACAGCGACAAAAAACTGATCCACGACCGATCCGAGGGTGGGCGAAAATACTGCCGATCCATCAAAATTTTGTGGCGGTCCGGAAGGCATTGTGCTCCAATCGCCCGTCAGAGCATCCGAGCTGCACGCCCACTTCTACGCGTGGCGTTGTTATAGTAGCTGGAAGCCTGCTGCACAGACCTGTGGCATGACTGCTCCATCGCCTCGGGGAGGGGGATGCCGCGATTGGCAGCCTCCGTCAGATAACCCGACCGAAGCCCATGTGCAGAAAACTCCCCAGGCTCCAACCCGGCCATTGCCGCCCGCTGCTTGAGGATCGCATTGACCGACTGCGGATCGATCGCCCGCCGCGACACCGTTCCCCAGCGCCCGATCGCTCGGAACACGCTACCGCTTTCGATCCTGGCGGCTGTCATCCAGGCGTTCAACGCTTCCACCGGCCGACCCGTCAGATAGACGACGTCGTCCTGCTCGCCGGAGGTGGTCTTGGTGCGGCCGAGATGGATGGCAAGAGAGGGGAGGGGGCTTTCCCCTTCGACCGGAATCGGCGGCTCGACGGTCAGTTGCTCGCGCCGCAGCCCGGCGACCTCGCTGCGCCGACGTCCCCCGGACGCAAACGCGACCATCAGGATCGCCCGGTCGCGCAGATCGCGCAGACTGTCGGTGGCGCAGGTCGCCAGCAGTTTGGCCAGCACGTCGCCAGTGACGGCCTTGGCGCTCTTGCGACGACGCGTCCGGGGGACAGCGCGCACGGCGAGCCGAATCGACGACTTGAGGGCAGGGGAGGTGAAGGCGCCGTCGAGCCCGCGCCATTTTGTCAGCGTCGACCAGTTGGCCAGGCGGCGGCGCACGGTTGCCGGCGCATGTGGGCCGGTGGATTTGAGAAAGCCTTGCTGCCGCAGGTTCTCTGCGATGTCCGCCGGCATGCCGTGATCTGGATCGATCATTCGCTTTTCCGGATCCCATAGATGCTGCGCCACGAATTTCAGAAGCAGCGCCTCGGGCGCTGGCCAGGGCAGGGACCGGCCGGTGGTCGCTAGGCCCCAGGCTTCGAGATAGGCGAGATCCGAGGTCAGTGCCCGCAGAGTGTTGTCACCCATGCCCTGGTTGACCAAGTGGCGCAGCGTTTCGACGTCCTGGTCGGTCAGCAGCTCGGCGAGCTCGTCGCGGCGTTCGAGCGGCAGCACGGCGGCAATGGTGTCGAGTTCCTCGGCGCGTCGCTCGACAATGGTCATTGATGTCTTGGCTTTCACCACGGACGCTCCAAAATTGCGGGTTTTACCGGCCGCTAGGACCGTGATCTGCTGCGATTCTTTCTGATTTGCGACTTCAGATCAACTACCATCGATAAACGATGGTTATCGATGGTTATAACCCCGTCCACCAATCATACCATGTGAAGAACCGCAATATCGATCTAGAGTTCGTTTAGCAAATCATTTACCATGATTTCAATGGCTTATGATCTCCCGAAAATCAGCATATCCACCTTGATGCGGCCGGCCTTCGACGCCGGTGTCGCCCTCACGCGGCTGGACGAACGTATCGCCCGTTCACCGGTCGGCCAGGGATGGATCGAACGATCCCATTTTGCCGATGCCTGCGCCTCGTTGTGGATCGACGGCGAACTCGTCCATCTCGAGGACCTCGTCCTGCACGACGCTACCCGCGATATTCGCACACCCACCCACGAACTGACAATCGCGCGTGACGTCTTGCGCACCCGCCGGCGCATCGCTGCGCAGTCGCCAGATTGGGCGTTATCCACAGAGGGTATCCGAACGTTGCGACAGACGTCGGACATCAATCCGGTCAGCGTTGAAGCAGTAAAGCCAGCCGACGTCGTTCGGCCCGCGGTCGCCATCGATAGGGAAGGGGATGGGGACGATGGTGATGACGTGGAAAATCTATCCGGCATCGACTATGCCGCCATCGATGCCGTTCTCGCCCGATCGGAGGCGGCGATCGAGAACGCAACACGGCCCGGTCGGAGTGGCGACCAGGAAAAAGATCCGATGATCTACGATCTCGACTGGGACGAGGACGCGCGGCTGGAGGAATGGCGTGCTGTGTTGCGGCAGGCCGAAAACCTGCCGGCTATGCTGCAGGCCATCGTCGCCCTCGATGCCTGGAACGAGCTATCCGTCCTGCAACACGCGCCCTGGCTCGGCCGGCTGCTGGCTGCCTCGATCCTGCGCCAGGCCGGTGTCACCTCGGGAGCGCATCTTGCTGCCATCAATCTCGGCGTGAAAAGCATTCCCGTCGATCGGCGCCGGCATCGCGATCGCGAAACCCGGCTGCTCGCGATTGCTCACGGCCTGATCGCGGCGGCCGAGCTCGGGTTGAAAGAGCATGACCGGCTGGCGCTTGCGCGAACAATGATGGAGCGGAAGCTCGAGGGGCGACGGACGTCGTCAAAGCTGCCGGAGCTGGTTGAATTAGTGATGGCGAAACCGCTCGTGTCGGCCGGGATGGTGGCGAAGGCGCTCGAGGTGACGCCGCAGGCGGCGCGGCGGATTGTTTTGGAGCTGGGCTTGCGCGAGATAACGGGGAGGGGGAGGTTTCGAGCATGGGGGATTGTCTAGTCGCGAGACGATCGGCGCGCTTCGGTCGTTTTCGGGCTATCAACCAACGCCCGAGGTTTCCTCGACCTATTTCACCACGAGGGAGTTTCTGTCCCACGCCGGGTTCGCGACGCTTTTCGATCTGCCCCACGCTAAGAAGGAACTTGGCTCAACCGTGAGGAGTGCCTCCTCAGGTCGCAGGTTCCGATCGTTAGCGACGAAGCGGGTTGGTGAAGACGTAAAAGATATGCGTCTCGGTCCCGAGGCCACAGAACGGTCTCCTGCCCTTCGAAGTTGGAAGGACCGTTCGCGCCCATTTCGGACGAAAAGCGTGAGTGACTGTGCAGTTTTCGTGAGGTTGGCGGAAGTCTATATACAATCATTGATATACATGATTCTGATATCAGCCTGGCCACGTCGGAATTAACTCGGGGGAATGCGTGGGGCTCTACGAACGATGGTGCGATGCCACCAGAGAAAAGGATAAGCGCAAGCGTTACTGGGCCTACATCGAGAAGGATGGAGGCCGAGACGATATTCGAGACGACCTCGCCGAGACCATCCGCTCGCACTACGACCGCCTCGAACGCATTGCCGACGACGTAAAGCGGCTCGGCTACAATGTTGCTGCCACCATCCTTAGCGAGGCAATGCCTCAAACGCCAAAGGGCCGTTCTGGCGATCTTGGCGAAATTCTTGCGACGGAGTTGGTGGAAGAAGAGATCGGCCTGCGCGTTCCTGTACGCCGTCTTCGCTACAAGGATGGCCGCAACATGGCCATGCGCGGCGATGACTTTATAGGCGCTGGTTACGACGGGGCTGGCGAAAAGCTCTGGCTCCTGAAAGGCGAGGCCAAGAGCAATGAGAGGCTTGGGAAGGCTACCGTCACGAGCGCCCGCAAGGTGCTCGACCGTGACAACGGGCGCTGTACGCCCGATTCTCTGCTGTTCGTCGCCAATCGCCTGCTCGACAGCAACGACCTGGACGACAATGCATTGGGCCGAAGCCTCCGCGACGAGGTGGGATTGAAGTCTCTCCGCGCCGATCGCATCGACCACATGCTCTTCACTGTCTCGGGCAATGGTCCGCACGCTTCGCTGAAGGACGACCTCCAAGCTGCGGGAACCAACCGAGACCACTACGTGGTGAATATTCACGTCGAAGATCACCAAGACTTCATCAAGGCGATGTACCAGGAGGCGGAAGATCTTGGAGACGATTGACGAGCTGACCACTTTTCTGGAAGCCGCAACTGTCGACGGCATTCTTGGGCGCCTCCTCTATCGCGGCGCCGCCTGGTCACTGATGCGCGAGGAAGGTGTCCTGCCGCCCAATGCGCCGCCGCTCGGCGTGACAATCGAGACCGATCTTGCAGAGCACGCCTTTGCCCTGCTTCGAGGTGCGATGGCGCTACGCGCTCAAGCTGGCCCCTCGGAATTGACTAGCAAGGCGTTTGAACGTGCCGCCAACGCCTTCGAAGCCCTCATACGCAACGGCGATCCGGGGGCGGCCGATCGCGGTTTCCGCCGGATGCTGGCTGCCGCAACCTATCACCTTGCCGGTTTCTCGGCCGTCGCCTATTCGCTCTTCAACGAGACCGCGGAGGACCTCAATGTATCGCCGGGCGAGGCGGCGATCAGGCACCTAATCCTGCGCGATCTCGGCGAAATGCGTGCTTTCGTCCGTGATTGGCTGAATGATGCCGCCCATGGAGATGAGCAGATTGCCGAGGTGCTTCGCGGCGAAGAACCCGACATCGATGAGGTTCTGTCGACCATACTCAACACGACGATCTGTCGCGCTCTCGCACATTTTGATTTCGCGCTCGAGACAGGTGAACCCGAGCCGATCGAGGATGCACGTGCATTGCTGCGGACCGCAGTCAGTCTTGCGGACAACGCCGAGAACGTCCCCCTGTGGTGGATTTCGAACCTCTGTCTCCACCTGATCGATGACCTCTGGCAGCACTCGCTACACCAGAACCTACCGACCGAGCCTCCGGACGGAACGGAGGAAAGATACCCGGATCTGCGGCGGCTGTTCATCTCGTCGCTCTACGCCCGCAAGACATCCGAGGTGGAGCTATGGCCATCGCAACGCGAAGCGGCCCGGCGTTCCACTGACGTTACCGACGATCTCGTCGTCGCCTTACCGACTAGTGCCGGCAAGACGCGTGTTGCGGAGATCGCAGCACTGATGACCTTGTCGTCGGCCCGCCGGGTGCTGATCGTCACACCGCTGCGCGCCCTCTCCGCGCAGACCGAACGCTCTTTCAGAAAGACTTTCGCGCCGCTCGGGTTCAGCGTCTCTTCGCTCTATGGCGCAAGCGGTGTTTCCGCTGGTGACGAGGATGCCTTGCGAACCCGCGAGATCATCATCGCCACGCCCGAGAAGCTCGACTTTGCGCTGAGAAGCGACCCTTCGCTCATCGATGACGTCGGCCTAATCGTCCTGGATGAAGGACATATGATCGGCCCGAGCGAGCGCGAAATCCGGTACGAAACGTTGGTACAGCGTCTGCTTCGACGTGCGGACGCGGGCGACCGCCGAATTGTATGTCTTTCCGCTATATTGCCGAGTGGCGACGAACTCGACGACTTGACCGCGTGGATCCGCTCGGACGAACCGGGCGGGCCGGTTCGGTCCGACTGGCGCCCCACGCGTCAGCGGTTCGGCGCACTAACCTGGCGGGGTAAGGACGCGCTGCTTCGGCTAGACCTTGATGAGAGCGGCCCCTTTGTCGACAAATTTGTTGTCGAAAAGCCCCCACTAGGGAGGGAGAAAAATTCTTACCCCCGCCAGAACTCGCATCTCACTCTGTTTGCAGCGTGGGAGTTCGCAGGCCAAGGCAAGCGGACTTTGATCTTTTCCACTCAAGCGAATTGGGTCGAGAGCTACGGCAAACAGGTCGTCGACCTCTGCAAGCGCGGCTATCTTCAGTCCCTTCTGGAAGATGAAGGGTCGATCGTCCGCGCCCTGGAGATCGGAAAGGAATGGCTCGGCGAGGAACATCCCGCAGTTGCCTGCCTGAAAGTGGGCGTTGCCATTCACCACGGTCGGCTTCCAAGTCCATTCCTGCGTGAGCTGGAATCGTTGCTTTCCGAGGGAACGCTAAAGGTGATCATCGCATCACCGACGTTGTCGCAAGGACTTAACCTGAACGCCGCTGTGCTACTGGTGCCCACGTTGTATCGGGCGTCAGAAAAGATCCAGGGAGAGGAGTTTGCGAATGTCGCCGGCCGCGCGGGCCGCGCCTTCGTGGATGTCGAAGGGCTCATTGTCCACGTAATGTTCGACAGGGTCGATTGGCGAAAGAGGGAATGGCGAAAGCTCGTTGCTTCAGCCAAAGCCCGTACGCTCAAGAGCGGTCTCATCCAAATCGTCGCCGAGATTCTGGAGCGACTTTCGCGGGAAGGAATTCTCGATCGCAAAGATGCCTGGGAATATCTCGCCAACGCCCGTGAAGCCTGGAGATCGCCAGGGGAGGAAGCTTCTTTGGCAGAGCGCTTGGCTGCGTCGAGACAAAATGATGCTGATGTGACTGACATCGATAGTGACGACGATGATGCCGAGCAGGAGGAGTCTATTGAAGAAGAGCCGCTTTCTCAGATCGTTGAACGTCTCGATGCGACCGTATTTGGCCTGATAGAAGCGCTTGACTCAGATAGCGCCGACCTGCCGAAACTCCTGGATGATGCTCTCAAAGGATCGCTCTGGGCCCGGCAGATCGCCCGCGAGGACGAGGACGTCGCTCCGCTCCATAAAATGGTGTTGGAGGCGCGTGCCAGGCTAATCTGGAAGACCACGACGGCGCCTGCAAGGCGTGGTCATTTTGCCATGGGTGTTGGACTGGAGGCCGGTCTTGCAATCGATGCAATGGCTGATGTGCTGGCCGAGCTCCTTGACCGGGCCGATGGCGCAGCGCTGGCCGGCGATATTGACGTGCTTGTCGATGCCCTCAGCGGCCTCGGTGAGCGTCTGCTTTTCATGCGGCCCTTCATTCCGAGCAAGGCGAATGCGCTTCATGCGAACTGGACGGTGATCCTGCGCAGTTGGGTGGCTGGCGAGGATGTTTCCACGATGGGACCACAGAATATGCGCGCCGTGGAGGAGGCGTTCATCTATCGATTGGTCTGGGCACTCGAGGCTGTGCGTACCCGCCGCATGTCGCTCGGGTGGTTGCCGGAAACGGTAGCCGGGGGCGCTGCAGCATCCGTTGAAACTGGCGTTCCGCAACTCATGATGTCGATACTTATCCGCGCGGGACTCCCATCGCGGCGCGCGGCGATGGAGGCGATCGAGGACGCGAAGCCGGCCTTTGTTAGTCCGGCCGAGATGCGAGCCTGGCTCGAATCCGACGAGATCACCGCCTATACCGACGCCGGCAACTGGCCGACTCCTGACACGGCCGCTCTTTGGGCGCGTTTTCGAACGGAAGCACTCAGTGGCGGCATCCAAAAGTGGTCGGTCGAACACTACAGTCGTCTGCTTGATATCGAGGTGGCCCCGCCTGCTGGCCTCTATCGGATAGTCACCGACGAGGGTGACGGGCGAACCTGGTTGGCCACACCTGACTATCGGCATATCGCTGCCTTTAGGAAGCCAGCGGTCGATCCCAAGCCCAGTCTATTTTCAGGCCGGTTGTCGGGGGACACGAGGCTGGTGGAGGCCTTGCGTATCGGTCGAGGCAAATTACGCTGGCCAAAGGCGGATACCTGATGAGGTCGGTCATCAGGTCGTGCTTTCGGTGCGGTGATCACCAACGCGTGCACTCGGTAAAGATCGAGTGCCTGGCTCGATGCGACGGTTGCACGGCCGTCTTAGCTTTGCCTAAGGGGACAGGACATGGCGGGTGACATTCGAACCCTATTCGTGAGCCTGCTGCAGGGGATGACCCACACCCAGTTGAGCGAGGAGCCGTCGCGGATTGCCGGACTGGTGGTGCCCAGCGAGGATGGACTGTCGAAGCGGCAGCGTATCGATATGGCCCTTTCGCCCCTTTCAGAGGCACAACTTGCGCAGTTTGCACTAAAATTTGCTGCCCACCGCGGCGACGTCGATCTCGACGAAGCCGGCCGAAAGGTTCTCGAGGCGGGCGACCCGCCCCTCTCGCAGATCACACGGCGAGATGTCGCCCGCGCTTTCGGGGACGATCTCGCGGGTGAGCGCAGCACGGTAGAGATGGTCGGACGCTTCTTCCCTCTCTCCTCACCCCTCGATGATTTCCTTGGCAGCAACGGTCGAAGCTTGCGTGACCGTGTTGATCGCCACATGGATCAAAACCCCGGTGACTGGTCGGTGGAGCATCTCTTTGGTGAAATCGGTGCGTTTGATTGCTCCAGAGCACGCTTCGCCGCTTTGGTGGAGGAGGCCGTCCACCCTCTTTCAAGGTCGGGTGACGATCAGCTTCAGATGATCGGCGCTATCAACAAGATCCTTGAACGCGACGGTTACGAGCTGGCACAAGAAAGCGAACTCTCAGGCCATCCGATCTTCGGGTTCCGTGCTATCGTGAGAGGGGTGGGCGGTCGGCCCAAGAACTTGATCTTTGCCTCCCGGGGAAAGAAGCCAGAGATCGGCTTTGCCGACGCGATCAACAATGACATCGTCATTCTATCTGGTGAGGAGAGCTGTTTGGTCTATGACCGACCGATCGGTTCGAACGGCCTTCGCTGGTCCGAGCTCGTCGACTGGTGGAGCGATGTCACACCAGGCGGGAATGCAGCGAGTCTTGGAGCGCGCTTGCAGGAATCTTTAGCCTCGGAAGCTGAACGGAGGCTTTTCGCCGGCTACTTCAAGGCGTTCCGTTCGGACCTAGGTGAGGCGCTACCGGCGCTCCTCCCACAAGTTTATCTTCATTATGACCCTGCTGTTGTGAAGACCCTGCGTCACCGCCTTCCACTTCCACGTCAACGCATGGATTTTTTGCTGCTTCTTCCCGGAAGGCAGCGCGTCGTGGTCGAAGTTGATGGCCAGCACCATTTCGCAGAAAAAGATCGTCCATCATTGAAGATCTATGCTGAAATGGTGTCAGCAGATCGCGAGCTGCGCCTTGCTGGATATGAAGTCTATCGCTTCGGAGCGAACGAACTCGTCGGGGCCGGCGCTGAAACGAGGGTGACAGACTTCTTCGAAAAGCTTTTCCGATTGCATCGAGTTCGACAGTAACAGATGTGTCGGGCAGTTGCGAAATTCGAGCTTTCAGCAGCCCTATCGGCTCCGAACATAATTAATGAGACGGTCCACGAACCCTTCCCTCGCGCAATCGGCCTGGGGCAGGTCTGTCGTGGGATCGAAGAATGCTTTCAGCATATAGCTTCCGATCTCTAGCGCTTCACTTTCGTCGGTCAAGCCGGAGAACCGTTCGAACGCCTGACCCAGTCGTTGCGCAGCGTGCGGATGGGTTGTGCCGCCACGGCGTACATCGTCGATAAGGCCGATCCATATGAAGGCTACGCAGATCGCAAGCGTCCGGAACTCGCGTTCCTTTGCATCCATGACTTTTGCGAGGATCCAATCCACAGCCCAGGCGTCAGCCTCGAATTCTTGCTGGTGAGCTTGGGGAGAGTCTGGCAAGTGCTTTTGCACGATATGACCGCACTCGTGCAGGACGACGACGCTGGCCGCCGCCAGGAATAGATTGGTAACGAGTCCATCCGGCGTAGAAAGCGGGGCCGCGTGATATGGAGCAGGCAAATCCTCGCTCCAGGATGCCGTCGAATCCCTGATGAGCGCAACGGCAGCGTGCTTGAATTCCATCACTTCGGAGCCCAGCCCACCCGGCTCGATGACGATCGTTGATTTGCCCGCCGCAGCGGCAGCCCTCACGAGGTCCATCATCGTGAGCACCGCGGCGGCTACCGCCCATATGCTCAGCATCGCCGCGTAGGTCCCCGTGATTTTCTTTTCCAACGGATAAGCGGTAAAGTTTGCCCGCCCCGCATTGATGTCCAGCGGCCACGGCTCTCCCTGCATTTCGCTGACCAGCTCGTCAACACGCTCCGGTGCGATCCGAAACGGACTTTGAGCAAGCAAGTGGACAAAGTCTTGCATCAGTCGTTCAGCATCAGTCATTCGAGCCACCTCCCAGATCGCGTGCGGGAAAATTATCTAGACATCTCAACAATCCGGCTCCCCCTCATCGAAGAAAGCCGTATTTGCCGAGCAGAAGCCGAATGTATGTGGGGGTTATTGCATAAACCTGCCTTGAGACGAGCGCGCCGTCAGGATGGGCTTGAATGTGCTCCCCACTTTCGACGTCATAGTAATTGAGAGCGATTTCTGCGGGCCATGGGAAGTTTGGGTCAAACGGCACCTCTGCATACGGATTGAAATAGACCTGAAGCCCATCCAGATGGGTTTCACGATGAAGCGATGAGTGCTGAATGAGCACATCTAAGCCGCCGATCTGTTGCTCGCTCTCTCGTCGTTGCGTGAGAAGGTAGTTCAGCGCGGCGAGCTGAAACCGGTGCGTCCCGACCTCCCAGAGCACGGAACCCGGCGCGATTTTGTGCTTGTCGATTACCCTGTAGCGGGTTGCCCGGACTAGCCTATCAATCTTACTTTCAACGACTGCTTTTCCAAAGGTTCCGACCGTCGAGAAAAAGACGGCGCTGATCTCCTTGAACGAATCGTTCGTGAAGATTCCCATCTCCACCGGAGCACCGGAAGGCTTCAGGAGCGAGGTTATCTTGCCTTGCTTCCCATAGTCTGGGCCTTCGAGCACCGGCGGCGTCAAGCCAAAAAGGACCATATTGATAAGTTCGTTATTTTGAGTGAGCGATAGGTCGCTATCGAAGGGGGCGATCGCAATGACGAACGGCCGACCTTGCACGTGGCTCCTCGAGGAATACGGGTGCTTCTTTCCATTCCTTCCGCGGAAAAGATCCAGCTTGTCCCTGATCTTCCCGGCAAGTTTAAGCGCACCGCGGGTCTTGAAATCTTGCTCGTCAAAGTTCTTCCGCTGCTTCGCAGTCGGGGGCTGATCAGAGACGACAGCTTCTATGTTGAACTCGTAGTTTCCGGGTCCTCGGACAAAGAAATCCGGCGACGACTTTGAAAAGTCCACACTGCATTTTAAATCAATAAGCGCTCTATTCAGATATAGCTCCCACATCGAGGAATTGAACGTCGTTTGAAATTCCTTGATGAACTTCTGGTTCTCTCCCCTACGATCCAGCAGGCCAGTCGCCCAGTTTTGAATGATGGGCTGCACCTTTGTGTAGTCTGGATCGGCCGAGATAAGACGAAAATGATCGTGGAGTTTTTCTTCCGGGAATCGCGGAGTGAACAAGTCTAACATTCATGTACCGTTCGCGTGTTACAGTTGCGCAGCGCGCTGATCACGCGGCACAAAGGTTTCCTATGGCGCCGGTCAATACGGGCCACGATCGAAGCGCCGCAAAAATAGTCTCGCTGTGACCAGAGTTATTTGAAGCCTGAATGTTGCGTCTTCTTCTTCGGACAGCCCAGGATGCCCGCCGTGAGGATGCATTCGGCTCATGAGTGCCTGGACAAATGGAGACTTTTTCCCATCAGGACTCCATTCATTGTAGTCTGCCAGCAGAAACGGCGGTGTGGCGCTTCCACCCAAGAAGTCTCGCTTCTGCCGGCTGTCCAAGGTGGGATCGCAACCCGCCAGGACCGCAATCTCATTAAAGTAGCTCTCAAGGAAGTTCCGAAGCTCGCCATTTGCACCTGACCACTCGCCTCGCTGGAACGCGGACATCGCTCTAGACAAATGGCCTTCGGCTGTGGTCAGTTGGTGTTTCCTGAGAAGTTGAACGACCTCGTTCTCGGCCTCTCTCATATTCAGCTCAGGGGCATCGGATGGTAACATCCTTACAAGCGTTGCGGGTGCCTTTGGGGCTCGTCTCCCCCACACGTCGTCCACCTCAGCAGGTTCAACGATCTCAAAACCGTCGAACCTAAGACCTGCTTTCAGCTTTTGCCACGATGCCGTCTCCTTTGCAGTTGACCAGTTTGCGAGCGCCTTTTCGATCATGGCACGCTCCAAGCTGACTTGGCCGGATTCAGTGTAGACTGCTGGACCACCTTCTACGGCAGCCTTGGAGAGGCTGACGACCCGGGCCGATTTGCTGCTCCCGCCACCCTTATCCTCAATCCCCCATTGCATTTCGAGAACATCAATCTCGCTATGGGAATAGCTATCTGAAATAACTTCAGCAGCAGCTACTACTGTCATCCGATTGAATTCGCCCATCGTCCTTTGGTCCCCAGTCGTAATTATGATGCAAGATCGTCGAACTTGCGCACAAACGCCGCTTGAAGATCAGTGTCAGCGAGTAGATCACAGCCGTAGCGATCGATGTAGTCTTCAATGAGCGTTTGAAACGTGTTTCGATAGACGATCTTCCGCGAGCAATTGACGCCGGTCCGCCCTGACGCGTGGATGGTCCAGCCGCCCTTGGTCCTTGCCTCATGCAACAGTGCGCAACGAACCTTCCGATAGAATTCGACAGCATCGTCACGCGTGAACAACGCGTTGAACGGCGCTGTTTCCGACAAAAAAGACGCAAAAAGTTCTCCGCTCGCGCTGTACTCGAAAGGCGGCTGAGCGTTTCTGTGGCGATAGATCAGACCACCACGACATGCCGCGAGAAATTCCAACATAGCACACTGAATGGAGACTATGCTGAAACCTTCACCCTCCCAGCTTCCCTCGTTCTGGAGAAGACGGATAGGCTTGAGATATCGGCTCTCCAGCCGCTCAAAGAAAAACTCTTGAAAAGCGGCTGCCCATGGTGACGCATCACTGCCGATTATCAGCTGGCTTGACAGTCGTCGCCAGTCTTCGTCGCTTCGACGCGGCGCCAAGAATATTTGCTTATCACTTCCGCTGTCCACTCCGGCCATACCTCTCTGCTCCCCAAAACAAGATTCTACCTAGGAGAGAAGTTGACATGTCATACAAAAAATATCAAGATACCTGACATTAGGAGATTCGTATGAGCGACGGTCCGCATAAAAGCTTGCCTCTGCGCCCCGGATACCAACGTGTCGCAGCCTGGGCCTATAAGCCTGCCTTCAGCGTTAGTCAGATTGGCGAGGCGGCCGAGTCCGCGCTCTTGCGCGATGTCGCCATCGAATTTGCCCCAACACTCAAGCCACTCCTCGCCATAGTCGATGGCCAGGACCTTCTGAGCCTGGGGTCCTCGATGCATAATCAGCTTGATAGTCTTCGGGTGGATCCCGCGGTCGATACGTTGGCAGCCAACGCTGTCGAGGGAACTCAGATGGCACTCCGCGAAGGATATGGTGGGCTCATTGCTATAGAGAAGGGATTGGCTTCCGCTTTGACCGAACGCCTCGCAGCTGGAGGCCGCGCCATGGAGGAACACTATCTCGTCAAAGCCGGGCCAGGCGCATGTCAGCAGATGCGTCGGCGTATGAACGAAACGATTACGTACATGACGAACAACGGAACCTTCGATCGCATGGCGAAATCCATTCTTGGCGATCGCTCAGTCAGTGTCGCGCGAACGCCAACTGTTCACGATGGCGTCGATCAAGGGGTTCCGCTTTGAGCACGATACCAGAAGACGCGCCGTCCATTCGGGTCGCTGTCATAGAGCCAGGGCGTAAGCCCGACGACGGCTGGCACTCAGCCGAAATCGGCAAGGCTATCGTCTTCAAGACCGAGGATCTGGATGATTATCGGACGAAGAACTGGGACAGTCGCGTGTACGACGCCATGCTTTTGATTGCCGCAGTCGAATACTGCGACAAGGTGCTGAAGCGGTCTGGCCTTCGTTGGGTGCGGAGATTTGAGCTTATGGTCCCGGTGCATGACGTCGCGCACTGGCAGAATCCCGATGTAGCGGGCTCGATCGTTGGCGCGTTGAAATTCTTGACCGGCGACGATTGGAAAATCACGTTCACCGCTGCATCGAGCGATGTGGACCGCGATTTTGGCCAGCAAAGCCTGTTAGAATGGGGGGATCCTGGTCGTACCATAACGCCCTTTAGCGACGGTCTCGATTCGCGGGCGATGTCGGCCATCCTTGGCGCCAAAGGGCGGGCAGACAGATTGATAAGGGTTCGGGTCGGCTCCAAGGCCGATGACCGTCCACTCCGTGATCGCAAAAGAGTCCCGTTTCTGAATATCCCGTTTTCCGTCAACATGCGGTATGGCGGCGGGATCAAGGAATCGTCTGTCAGGAGCCGCGGGTTCAAATTTACCCTGCTTAGCGCGCTTGCGGCCTATCTAGTTGGAACGCACGACGTAGCAATGCCGGAAAGCGGGCAGGGCGCATTGGGCCCGACCCTTGTCCCGACGAGTCACGGCTATGAGGATTATCGCAACCATCCGCGGTTCCTTCGCAGAATGGAGGACGTCGTGCAGGCGATCTTCCAGTACCCTGTCTCCTTCCGCCTACCGCAGCTGTGGAACACCAAAGGACAAACGCTTGCAGAATTCGCTGCGCTCGAGAGCAATCCCGATGAGTGGAACCGGACCCGATCGTGTTGGCAGCAGAGCCGGAATTCCTCGTTTGAGGGCAGACGCCGGCATTGTGGAATTTGTGCAGCATGCATGCTGCGTAGACTGAGCTTTCATTCTGCCGGTATCAGCGAGCCGAAGGAAAACTACATCTGGGAAGACCTTAGGGCCGGTGAATTCGCCGATGGTGCCGTCAGAGGGTTCACCAAGGTGACGCGCGCGATGCAACGCTACGGCATAGCTGGGGCATTGCATCTTGATCATCTTGCCGAAATGCGCTTTTCCCCGGTGCATCAGCCACGCGTGAAGCGAAGCGCCTGGCAGCTTGCAGACCATCTGCAAATATCGACGGACGAGGCCGAAGAGCGACTCTTCGGCCTGCTGGAACAGCATGACAGAGAATGGAAGGCATTCATGAAGGATCTTGGGCCAAAATCATTCGTCGCCCAATGGTTGGCGTGACCGATATGAGTGAAGGTCATGACCAGCTCAATCCCGAGCAACTCGGCGAGCGGCTTCGCATTGCCCGGGAGACCGCAGCGAAGACGCAAGCGGACGCGGCTGCCCTGATCGGCGTGGGACGCACTACCCTCGTTGCCATGGAAAAAGGCTCTCGGCGGGTCAAGATTGGCGAGCTTCAGCAGCTCGCCCACTTTTACGGCACCAGTGCCAATGCGATCCTGCGCAAAGAAGCTGTGCACGTCGAGCTCGCCCCTAAATTTCGCAAGCTTGCCGACCACGAAGAAGCCTTTGTCTCGAAGGCAGCAGAACTTATGGCAGATCTTGTTCGGGCCGATGTTGAATTGGAAACGCTTCTTGGCATTCCCCACGTCCGTAATCTGCCGCCCGAGCGTGCCATCCTCGCCGGTGATGTTCGCCAGCAGGCTGAGCAGCATGCCCTGGAACTCCGTCACTGGTTAGGGCTGGGGCTTGCTCCCGTTTCGGACATTGGCGCTGTCCTGGAACTGCAAATGGGCGTGCGGCTTTATGTTCGCCGTCTGCCAGCAAAGATTTCTGGGCTCTTTGCATTCGAGGAATCGGTCGGAGCCTGTATCCTCCTCAATTCGAGCCATCCACTCGATCGGCGCACGCAAACGGCAGCCCATGAGCTTGGGCACCTCGTTGCAACGCGGACTCAGCCGGAGGTCAATGAAATCGACGAGTTGGAAAGTTCGCGGGAAGAGAAATATGCGAATGCATTCGCGCGTGGGTTTCTCACCCCGGCCCAAGCGGTCCGCCAGAAATTTGAGGAAGTCACGGCTGGCGCATCGAGCCTGACGCGCCGTCATGTCATCGTTCTCGCTCATTTCTTCCGTGTTTCCCGGGAGGCCATGGTGCGGCGGTTGGAGGAGCTGCAACTGACCAAACGCGGCACTTGGGACTGGTTTCAGGCGAACGGTCACATCACCGATGACCATGTGAGGCAGGTTCTCGGTGATGCAGTTCAAAATGATCGTATGAAGGACGAAGCCGCTTTGCCGGTCCCGCTTAAAACCGGGCTGATGGCCTATCAAGCAGCAAAGCGCGGTCTATTGAGCGAGGGCCAGATCGCGCGGATGCTGCATATGGATCGTGTCAAAGTGCGCGACATCCTCAGCGATATCGATACCGAAGAAAGCGGGGGCAATGCGGCAACCTCTATTCTCCGGTGATGTCTCAGCTCATCTCGTGGTCGATACGAGTGTGATCATTAATCTCAATGCGACGGGACGAGCGAGCGATATCGTGCGCGCATTCGGAGTAAAGCTTCGGGCATCCGCCGTCGTCCGCGATGAGCTCGTCGCCGACCGTTTTAGTGCAAGAAATGATGCAGAAATGGCCGCAGCGCTCGTAAGCGAAGAATTGCTCCAGTTTGTCGAACTCGATGATCAGGGTGAGCGCATCTTTGCAGGCCTGGTTAGTGGCAGCGCCGCAGAAACTCTGGATGACGGCGAAGCTGCAACCCTCGCGGTTGGGGCGGTATTGGGACATACGGTTGTGATAGATGAACGCAAGGCTCAGAGGATTGCGGCCGAACGCTTTGCTGGCATGCAGATCATCGCCACTGCGGATATCCTCTGTTCCGAGCGCGTGGTCGCGAACCTGGGTGCCGAACAAGTCGGAGATTTGATCTTCAACAGCTTGGCGGGGGCGAGAATGTTTATTCCGGAAAGGCATCATGGCTGGGTGATCGATTTGCTCGGTGCGCGTGCTGTCGAATGCCACAGCCTCCCGGCGGCACTACGCCAGGTGGCTAGTTCTTTGACGTGACATGCTCCGTTGCGAGCCTGGCAGAAAGGACATGACAGTGATCATAGATGTGAATAAGCGGCGTGCCGGACCTATAGCGCTTCATGGGCTTTTTAACGCCGATCGCGCCTACACGATCTTTTACGACGAAACCAACAATCATCGCCTTGTCCACGTTCGCGAGAGCGGGCTGAACATCCCCGAAGCAAATTGTTTCGTGGTCGGCGGAGTGGCTTACGATGGGCCGCAGCGCGTCTTTGATCTCGGGCGTCTACGCAAAATTCTTGCGGTGCAGGACAATGCACCCGAGATCAAGTTGAAGTATGTCGCGACGGGCGGTTTTCTGCAGATGCTCAGCAGCAGGAAACTGGAGACGTTTCTGCGCTGGATCAGCGAACAGGGCCTCTATGTCCACTATTCGGTCGTTGATCCAATCTATTGGAGCATTGTCGATATTATAGATTCCATTTTGTCGGACGACGTGGCGACGCATCTCATCCCTTTCGAGCGTTCTCTAAAAAACGATCTTTTTTCAATTCTCCGATACGATTTTGAAGGGTTGATTGATCTTTTCCGGCGCTACACATTTCCCAATGTCGGTTCCGAGAGGAGGCGTGACTTCATTGATGAACTGTTGGACCTCGCCGAAGCTCGATCCGATTTGCTCGATCACTTCAATTACATGATGCTAAAGGGCGTGTTGCAGCTGGGGCGAAAGATTAAATCGCTTCCCTTCCTTGAGGCAGAAGCTCCTAATGTTCTGGTCGATAGCTTCGGTCATTTTTTTCTGGAGCGTCTTTATATCCTTAAGAACGCGTCGCACATCCTGGACGTCGAGGAGCTCGTTATCGACTACCTCAAAGATGTGACCTTCGTCGACGGCAAGACGAAGATGAACCATTTTCGGTTCGTCGTCTCCCACAGTGAACCAGGAATTCAGATCTCAGACGTCATCGTCGGCCTGCTGGGCAAATATTTCTCATTTATCTGTGCGACAGCGGACGAAGATTTGGTGGAAACTCGCCAAACGTTGAAGCCTCAACAGCTTATGAACCTTTCGCTTTTGTCTGGCATTTTGGAGCGCTCTGTCGAGGAGAATCCTGTTTTTGCCCATGCGGTCATGAGCAATCGCGATAGAGCAATATCAGAAGAATTTCGGGCACCCGCGTGACTGCAATTGGTGCGGCGGATTGGGTCGACGCTATTTTTGGTGGGCTTGGTACAAAGCTACAAATTGAAGTGGAGCTGCGGCTTCTCGAAGCCGGCATCGTTCCTGTCTGCTTTCGTCAGTGACGACAACGTAACGCCGAGCAACCGAACGGAAAGTTTGAAAGGGTAAACCGTCGTCAGCAAGTCGGCTGCGATACGGAGAACGTCGTGGCCATCGGCAAAGGGTAGGACGCTTGTCTTGCTTCGTGTTGCTTGCGTAAAATCCGAATATTTGATCTTCACGGTCACGGTTTTGGCCTCGATGCCTGACGACTTGCAATAGCCCCAAACCTTATCTGCAAGCGGCTTCAACTCGTCTCTAGCAACCCCGAGGTCATTGATGTCTTGGATGAAGGTGTCTTCTGCTCCTACCGATTTTCGGACCCGATCCGGTCGCACCTGACGCTCATCGATGCCGCGGGCGATTCCGTAGAAATAACCACCCGACTTCCCAAAGTGCTGCGACAAGAATTGCAGCGATTTCGTTTTCAGATCCGCCCCGGTTTCGATACCAAGCCGATGCATCTTCTCTGCGGTGGCCGGACCGACGCCATGAAACTTCTTGACTGCAAGTCCTTCTACAAAGGCAGGCCCGTTCTTTGGGGTGATGACGGCCTGCCCGTTGGGCTTGTTGAGATCCGAGGCCATCTTTGCGAGAAATTTATTGTAGGAGATGCCGGCGGACGCATTCAGACCAGTCACCGCTTTGATCTTCGCGCGTATCGCCAAGGCGATTTCTGTCGCGATCGGCATTTCCTTTAGATTTTCGGTCACATCAAGATAGGCCTCATCCAGTGACAAGGGTTCGACCAAAGACGTGTACTCGGCGAAAATTTCGCAAATTTGCCGGGACACTTCGCGATAGACCTCGAATCGCGGTTTCACGAAAATCAGGTCAGGGCATTTGCGGGCAGCAGTCACCGATGGCATTGCCGAATGAATGCCAAAGACGCGCGCCTCATAGCTCGCTGTGGTCAGCACGCCTCGGGCGCCTGCACCTCCGACCGCTATCGGTTTCCCACGGAGATCCGGATTGTCGCGCTGCTCCACGGATGCGTAGAACGCGTCCATATCCACGTGGATTATCTTTCTAATTTGGGCAGTGTTATTCATTTCACTATCCAGCCGTCTGTAGAGGTAGAGTAGAACAAAACAAGAACATAGCATGGTGGATGGAAACTGCAACCCTTGGAGGGGCCTGCGTCGAGGAGCGCTGCATCGCTTGCAATTCGTAAAAGTTTTGTTATCTTTTGGTGACGGAGCCGAACGCCAGGGCTGCAAGCGACCCAAAAGGCGGCACATCCTAAATAAGATCCTGAACGGCAACCATTCAGCCGGCGCAGGGTGTTCATAAAGCGCTTGCGACCACCCCTCCACGACGCCGGTGTGAAATGGATTTGTCATGTCTACCCAAAAAGATTGCGCAGATTACCTGCGCGCAGCCTACCGGAATATGACCGGCGAGAAACTTCGCTCGTCTCATGCCCACGAGCTTGTTGCAGCTTACTTCGGTTATGGCACCGCTGCGGCTCTGCAAGCTGATGTCACATTTCCCCTTTCCTCCTTGGAAGAGGCTGAAATCCTTATTCCTGACATTGATGGTATCAATCGGCGGCGTGCGGAACTGTCGAATGTTCCTGTTGAACTTCCCGACGGTAGGGCGATTGCAAAGATTATCTCGGCGTCGCTTGAGGCGGCTGGGCATTTCAGGGGAGAGATATGGGATTCGACCTACCTGAGTGATGACATCAACGATTACATCCAGCGCGACCCCATGGTCATAGAAAACGAACTCGCCGGAGAGATCGCAACGACCAACGCCTATTTCGATGAGCTCTACATCGAGGAGACGAGCGTGGAAACTCATGACGATAGCTTGATCGCAACGCTGTCGGGATCGCTCAACGGTGAGCAGGATCAGGATCGGGCGTTCCACGGCGATAAGATCAAATTCACGAGCATCATGACAATGCGTCGTGCTGCCAGCCGTGTCGGGTACTTCGAGCCGGAGTTCGAGACGGGCGGGAGAGTCGACGATTCCATGTATTACGATCCTGAATGGGCTTGAAATGATAGGGGGCCGCCTCAGGGCGGTCCCCTCTTTCATCTTCATCTAAAGTTCTGTGACTTCAGTTCGACAGCCTGTTTTCCCGAGCAGAGTGCGGAACCTTGTCACCCGGCTTCTAGGCACGCCGCGACACGGGTTTCAGTACTGTTGTTTGATTTCATCGCGAGATTATCCTTGATTTTACCCTAAAAGAAACATATCAGTGTTGATATAGTCACTTTTGGAGTAATATCATGATTACAGCTGAACAATGCCGGGCGGGGCGGGCTCTTATCGATTGGTCTCAAATCGAACTATCCGAACGTGCGCGCATCGCTAAAAAGACAATCGCAGATTTCGAGCGCGGCAATCGCGCCTACCACCCGAAAACGCCTCATGCGGTCAAGGTCGCTCTCGAATCGCATGGCGTGATCTTCATTCCGGAAAACGGGGGCGGGGTAGGGGTTCGCCTCCGTAAGGCGATGCCCCGCCTGTTTCGTCGTGATCCCGTTGACGGCCGCGAGTGGATGGCGTTTGCCTTTGACTACAAGGGACAGCGCCATACAGGCTTCGTCACCTACCGCTCGCTGGTCCGGGTCGCGTTGGATAGCCTCAGCCCGACCGAGATCTTCGATCGGGATAAGGCACGGATCCTGTTGATCGCATCTGACAAGATTGATGCCGACCAGGTCGACGAGCATGGGAGGGTGCTCGTTGACTGGGGTGATCTGTCGCCCGTCGAGTTCGATAGCGATGAAGAACGCGCACGAAACACCGAAGGCGACTGAGACGGCGAGATGCGTCAAAATAATTCGCACATGTTCAATTCTTTCGAAAAGCCTGCCGCACCTCCTCCCGCGGCAGGCTTTTTCGCTCTGAATTCAGGAGTTAGAGCAGACTGCCCGGTTCCACCGGCTCTCCGGATTTCGAGATGATCGACGATCCATACGGTTCGCGCGACGAAATGATCAGCGCGTCATCCGGTAACGGGCGGGCCAAATCCTTGGCTTCATCCCATGGCGCCCGCATCCAAATGTCGGTCTCTTCCTTCGTCAGCAACAGGACGGGCATCGCCTTCTCATGGATCGGCTTCACCAGGTCGTTGGGATCTGTGGTCAAGAACCCGTAGAGATCGTCGGTGGTCAGGCCGTCCCTGACCTTTCGGACACTCTGCCATTGCGGCACATGGAGACCGGCAAAGAACATCAGCGACTTCTCCTCATTGCAGGCGAACCAGGCATTCGGCACGTTTCCGCCAACCACCTGGCTGGCCGGATCCGGCTCGGCGAAGCTGGTAACCGGGACGAGGCATCTGTTCTCGACACCGAACCACCGCTTCCAGTGCGGAAAACTGAGCTTGCGCACATTGGTCGTGCCGCGGTCGGCCTCCATGCGGATCAGTTCCTCAAGATCGAAGGGTCTGCCCTTGGCCGCAAGCTTCTCGGCCTTGGCCTTGGCGCCTTTCTCGAGCGCGAAGCGAGGAGAGGGCAGTCCCCATCGTGCGTGGACCAGCTGCTTCTTGCCGCCAGCCGTGTTGCGGACGATCGGCCCCATCTGGTCGGGGTTCATCTGGTAGGCCGGCATCAGGTTGATCAGGCTTTCCGCATCCTGGGCCCATTTCGCGACCCAGTCCTTGTCTTCCATCCGATAAAGATTGCACATCTCACGCCATCCACTTCGCTCAGGTCGTGGAAGACAATCTAGCGGATGGCTCTGATTTCGCTAGTCGAGCTTGAAGACGTCGGCATTGTCCTGCCGTTCGCGCAAGCCCTTGTAGGAAGCGTGCCGCAATTTGCCGTCTCCGGTCCAGGCCCGAAACTCGATCTCGGCAATCAGCGTTGGCTCGACCCAGACAATGTCGGCCTTTCCGGAATAGGGCACCGGCGGCTGCTTTCGTTTCCAGCGCAGCTTGTCCAGCATCTTGCGCAGCCTGATCATCTCGGCTTCCTTGAAGCCTGTGCCGACGTTACCGACATGAACGAACACATCACCGCGGTAAGCGGCAAGCACCAGCGACGCGAAGCCGGAAGGCGACGCCGTCGATGGCTCATAGCCGACCACCATGAAGGCTTCGCTCTGGACGCATTTGATCTTCACCCAATCGCCGGTGCGGCCGGAACGATAGGGCTGATCGAGGTGCTTGCCGACAATGCCTTCCAGACCGAGGCGGCAGACGTTCTCAAGCAGGGCATTGGGTTCGGCGTCGAGTGTCTCCGACAGGCGGATGGCGCCGTCTTTGCCATCGAGCGTGTCCTCGAGAAGATGCCGCCGCGATCGGTATTCGACACCGCGCAGGTCATGACCGTCGAGATAGATCAGATCGAAGGCGTAGAAAACGGCGTCAGAGGCACGATTGCCAGCCGTCTTGCCGGAAGCACCCAAAGACTGCTGCAGCAGCCCGAAATCCGGCCGTCCTTCTTCGTCGAGAACAACAGCCTCACCGTCGATGATCATTGTCGCAGGCCCAAGCGCTCGAGCGGCCTGTTCGATTGCCGGAAACCGATGCGTCCAGTCATGACCGCCACGCGTGAGGATCCGGATGCCCGTCGGCTCGATATGGACAGCCAGTCGGTAGCCGTCCCATTTCAGCTCCCAGCTCCATTGGTCACCGATAGGCGGACGCGCTTTCAATTGTGCGAGGGCCGGCTCAACGCGGTCAGGCATGGGGTCGAACAGAAGCTGTGGCTGCGCCGGGTTGCGCTTCCGACGTGGCTTCGAGCGGATCGGGGCTTCGGTATCGCGAAGAAGCGGCTTTGATCTCGGGGGCTTCGTCATGCCGAGAGTTCAGCACAAAAACCTTAAGAATAGTGTGACGTTGCACATCTATCCCCGCTATCCACCATCGGCGCCCGACGGGAACACGGATCTGGCAAAAATCTCAACTCTGGTTACGTCCTTGAATCCCCTTCGAATCTTTGGATTTCCTAATGCTGGGATAATATTCCTCAACTCTGTGGTGCTTGACTCTTTCATGGCATAAGAACAAACAATGAACTTATAGCCCGTACGACATGATGTCGATCCTTTGAACACGATCTTGAAGGGAGCCGTGAACGATGACTGCTGCCCGCCAGAGGGTGATCTGTGATTTGCGCGACCGCATCGCGTCGATGGAGGGCGGATCCGCGAAACGGGCTGGCGCGCTTTCCTTCGGCGTTGCCGCGATCGATGCGGCGCTGCCTGGCGGAGGTCTTGCCTATGGCGCGCTGCATGAGTTCGCGGGCGGTGGCTCGGGCACTGTCGATGGAGCAGCTGCCGCCCTCTGTGTCGCCGGCATTGCCGCGCGGACCAAAGGGCCCGTCGTCTGGTGCCTGACGCGGCCAGATTTGTTCTTTCCGGCCCTGGCGCAGGTTGGCCTCCATCCCGACCGGGTGATCTTCGTCGAGTCCGATCGCGAAGAGGATGTGCTCGCCAACATGGAAGAGGGGCTGTCCTTTGGTGGGCTCGGCGCTGTCGTCGGCGAGCTCGTTCGCCTGCCTATGGTCAGTTCCCGCCGCCTGCAGCTTGCAGCCGAGCGAACCGGGACCATGGCGCTCGCGGTCCGCCGATGGCGGCGACAGACGGAGGCCAATGACTTTGGGCAGCCGACGGCCTCGACCACGCGATGGCGTGTCAGCGTGATGCCGTCAGAGGAGTTGCCGGTACCGGGGGTGGGCAGGCCTCAATGGTTTCTGGAATTGATGCGCGTGAAAGCGGGTGAGTGTGCTGAGTTTCTCGTGAGGGCGTGCGATGACAAGGGTCGTCTCGATCTATCTTCCGGATCTGCCGACGGATCGCATTCGTCGGGCCGATCCGTCTATTCCGCCTGAACAGCCAATCGCCGTGATCGCGAGAAGCGGTTCGAAGCGATGGGTGTCTGCCGCCGATCCGGCTGCCAGAAAGGCGGGCGTGCATGCCGGCATGGCGGCGGCAAAGGCGCAGTCGCTGTTTCAAGGCCTGATGCTGGTTGACGCAGATTCGCAAGCCGATCAAGCCGCGCTCGAGCGCATCACGCTCTGGGCGCTGACGATCTATTCGCCGATCGTCGCCGTCGACGGGATTGATGGTATCGTCATGGATACGGAAGGCGCCGATCATCTGCAGGGTGGTGAACTGCCGATGGTGACGAAGATCGCCAACCAGTTTCTTGCCCGAAAACTGACGGCGCGCGTGGCGGTTGCCGACAGCTGGGGTGCTGCCCATGCTTGCGCCCGCGCCATCAATCGCGAAACGATTGTCGTTCCTCCGGGCGAGACGGCCCGTGCCGTCGAAAAACTACCGATTTCGCTTCTGCGCCTGCCGTCAAAGATCGTCTCTGATCTGCGCATTCTCGGTTTCCAGACAATCGGCGAGCTTGCCAACACCCCGCGGGCCCCGCTGACATTGCGCTTCGGTCCGGAGGTCGGTCGCCGTCTCGACCAGATGCTCTGTCGTGTCGCCGAGCCGATCGAGCCCATCCGGACCGCAGAGCTGGTTGAAGTCTCCAAGGCCTTTGCCGAACCGATCGGGGCAGTCGAAACAATCAATAAATATGTTGGCCGTCTGGTCGTGCAACTCGTTGACGAACTCCAGAAGCGCGGGCTTGGCGTTCGCCGTGCCGACCTGATCGTCGAGAAGGTCGATGGCACGAGACAGGCCATCCGCGCCGGAACCGCCAGGCCCGCCCGAGATGTCGCCTGGCTGACAAAACTGTTTCGGGATCGGACGGAAAAAATCGAGCCGGGTTTCGGGATCGAGAAGCTCACGCTCGTCGCCGTCATGGCCGAGCCATTAGAGGAGGCGCAGAAAGCGTCCGCTCTGGTCGAGGAAGAGGTTCCGGATGTCACGCCGCTCATCGATATCTATGGAAACCGCGGCCAACGGGTCTATCGTGTCGCGCCCGTTGCCTCCGATGTGCCGGAACGCTCTGTCCAGAGGATCAGTGCCGCGGCCGATCCAGTCGCAGTGACCTGGGTTAGTCATTGGCGCCGGCCAGTCCGGCTGCTGGCCCGGCCGGAACTGATCGAGGCGATCGCGCTGATGCCGGACAGGCCGCCGGTCTCCATCACCTGGCGTGGCAAGCGCCGCAAGATCAAGCGTGCCGATGGCCCGGAACGTATTTTTGGCGAGTGGTGGCAGCGCGACGCCGAAATGGAGGCCGTGCGCGACTACTTTGTCATCGAGGATGAAGCAGGCGAGCGCCTGTGGGTTTTTCGCTCCGGCGATGGCATTGATCCGGATACCGGTTCCCACCGCTGGTTCTGCCATGGGATTTTCGCATGAGCTACGCCGAGCTGCAGGTCACGACGCATTTTTCGTTTCTGCGCGGGGCGTCGTCTGCGCAGGAGCTGTTCGAAACCGCAAAGGCTTTAGGTATCCAGGCGCTTGGCATCGTTGATCGCAACTCACTGGCCGGGATCGTCCGCGCGCTCGAAGCCTCCCGCGCGACGGGTGTCCGGCTGGTCGTCGGCTGCCGCCTCGATCTGGCTGACGGTATGTCATTGCTCGTCTATCCAATAGATCGTCCGGCCTATTCGCGCCTGACTCGGCTGATCACGCTCGGCAAGTCGCGCGGCGGCAAGAACAACTGCATCCTGCACTGGGATGACGTCATGGCTTACTCGGAAGGGATGATCGGCATTCTCGTTCCGGATCTGCCGGACGCAATCTGTGCCGGACAGCTTCGCAAGATCGCGCACGTTTTTGGTGATCGTGCCTACGTGTCGCTGTGTCTGCGCCGGCGCCCGAACGACCAGATGCGTCTGCATGAGATCTCCAACATGGCGACACGATTCGGGGTCAAAACCATCGTTACCAATGACGTGCTGTTTCATGAGCCTGGCCGGCGCCAGCTGCAGGATATCGTCACCTGCATCAGGCATAACACCACGATCGATGATGTCGGATTCCAGCGTGAGAGGCATGCTGACCGGTATCTGAAGCCTCCGGAAGAAATGGCTCGCCTGTTTCCGCGCTATCCAGAGGCGCTGGCGCGAACCATGGAGATCGTGCGGCGCTGCAAATTCTCGCTCGAGGAACTCACTTACCAATATCCCGAGGAGGCGATCGTGCCGGGCAAGGATGCCCAAGCGTCGCTTGAGCATTACGTCTGGGAGTGCGTGCCCGATCGCTATCCGGAGGGGCTGCCGCCGGATGTCCTGAAAATCGTGCGGCACGAACTCGATCTCATCCGCACCATGAAATACGCCCCCTATTTTCTAACGGTGTTTTCGATCGTACGCTTTGCGAGAAGCCAGGGCATTCTCTGTCAGGGCAGGGGATCGGCGGCCAATAGTGCTGTCTGCTATTTCCTCGGCATCACCTCCATCGATCCCTCAACCAATGATCTGCTGTTCGAACGCTTCGTCAGCCAGGAGCGCGACGAGCCGCCGGACATCGATGTCGACTTCGAGCATGAACGGCGAGAGGAAGTCATCCAGTGGATCTACAGGACCTACACGAGAGACAAGGCAGCACTCTGCGCGACCGTCACCCGCTACCGGGCAAAAGGTGCTATCCGCGATGTCGGCAAGGCGCTCGGCCTGCCCGAAGACGTGATCAAGGCGCTGTCATCGGGCATGTGGTCCTGGTCGGAGGAAGTACCGGATCGCAACATCCGCGAACTCAATCTCAATCCCGACGATCGCCGTCTGGCGCTCACCCTGAAACTGGCGCAGCAACTGATGGGAGCCCCGCGCCACCTTGGCCAGCATCCAGGAGGATTTGTCCTCACCCATGACCGGCTGGACGATCTGGTGCCGATCGAGCCGGCAACGATGAAGGACCGTCAGATCATCGAATGGGACAAGGACGATGTCGAGGCGCTGAAGTTCATGAAGGTCGATGTGCTGGCATTGGGCATGTTGACCTGCATGGCCAAAGGCTTTGATCTCATCCGCGAACACAAGGACGACGATCTCGATCTGTCGAAAATCAAGCAGGAGGATGCCGCTACCTATGCGATGATCCGCAAGGCCGATACGCTCGGCACCTTCCAGATCGAAAGCCGCGCGCAGATGGCGATGCTGCCGCGCCTGAAACCCCGCACCTTCTACGATCTGGTCGTCCAGGTGGCGATCGTGCGTCCCGGTCCCATCCAGGGCGACATGGTGCATCCGTATCTGCGAAGGCGCGAAGGAAAGGAACCGGTCGAGTATCCAACCCCGGAGCTGGAAGCGGTGCTTGGCAAGACGCTCGGCGTGCCGCTGTTTCAGGAAAGCGCCATGCGGGTGGCGATGGTCTGCGCCGGTTTCACCGGCGGCGAGGCCGACCAGCTGCGCAAGTCGATGGCCACCTTCAAGTTCACTGGCGGCGTTTCACGCTTCAAGGACAAGCTGGTGTCCGGGATGGTGAAGAATGGTTACTCACCAGACTTCGCCGAAAAGACATTTTCCCAGCTTGAAGGTTTTGGCTCCTACGGTTTTCCCGAAAGTCACGCGGCCTCTTTTGCGCTGATCGCCTATGCCTCGAACTACATCAAGTGCCATTACCCGGATGCCTTTTGCGCTGCGCTTCTCAACAGTCAGCCGATGGGTTTTTATGCTCCCGCCCAGATCGTCGGCGATGCGATCAAGCATGGCGTCGAGGTGCGACCTGTGTGCGTCAACCGCTCCCGCTGGGACTGCACGCTGGAGCAGATCGGCAATTCCGACCGGCATGCCGTCCGGCTCGGTTTTCGGCAGGTGAAGGGACTGGCTATCGCTGACGCAGCGCGGATCGTGGCGGCTCGGATGAACAGCCCCTTCGCATCGGTGGATGACATGTGGCGCCGGTCCAGTGTTCCGACGGAAGCGCTGGTTCAGCTGGCGGAGGCCGATGCATTCCTGCCATCGCTCGAACTCGAACGACGCGATGCCCTCTGGGCCATCAAAGGTCTGCGCGACGAACCATTGCCGTTGTTCGCAGCCGCGGCCGAACGCGAGATGGCTGCGATCGCCGAGCAGCAGGAGCCGGAGGTTGCGCTTCGGCAGATGACGGACGGGCACAACGTCATTGAAGACTACAGCCATACTGGGCTCACCCTGCGGCAGCACCCGACTGCCTTCCTGCGCAAGGACCTGTCAGCACGAAACATCATCACATGTGCCGAAGCGATGAATGCGCGGGATGGGCGGTGGGTTTATACGGCGGGCCTTGTTCTCGTTCGTCAAAAGCCCGGATCGGCCAAGGGCGTCATGTTCATCACCATCGAGGACGAGACGGGACCGGCCAACATCGTCGTCTGGCCCACCTTGTTCGAGAAGAGGCGGCGGGTGGTGCTGGGGTCCTCGATGATGGCGATCAACGGCCGAATCCAGCGGGAAGGGGAGGTCGTGCATCTCGTCGCACAGCAACTGTTCGACCTGACAGCGGACCTTGTCGGTCTGGCTGATCGGGATAGCGAGTTCAAGTTACCAACTGGGCGCGGCGACGAATTTGCCCATGGAGGTGGAGGGCCGGATTCACGCGACAGGCCAAAGCCCATTGTCCCGAGGGACCTGTTCACACCTGATCTTCATATCGATACGCTGAAGGTGAAGAGCCGGAACTTTCATTGAGCGATCTAGGTAAGTGTATAGTCGGAGGCTCTATTGGTTCAAAGCGATGTTACTTCTCAGTGGCCAATTCGCTGAAATTCTTGATGTTGACCGAGGCGTCAGGAAACCTTGCCGTAATCTCCAACGTGCCGCCCAACGCTTCGATATAACGTCGCAGATTGCTGACATAAATATCGGCGCGCTGCTCCAGCTTTGCGACAGCCGGCTGTTTCACATGGAGTGCGCGTGCCACATCCTGCTGAGTTTTTTCACGGGCCACGCGCAGCTCGTGTAACGCCATGTCTTCGAGAATTGCCTTGGTCGCTTCATCGTTGCGGGCACGGCGTTCTGGCGACATTCTGTTGCGCAAGTCGTTAAAGGAGCGATGTCCAGTCATATCAACCCTTCCTTCCCGATCTCGATCAGGTAATTGTCATATAGTCGATCAGCGACCGGAATCATGATTTCATAAAAGCGGTCGTCGCCGGTTTTATTTCCACCGACAAGCAAAATAGCAGTGCGACGCGGATCGAAAGCGTAGAATACCCGGTAGGGTTCGCCGCCGCTCTGAATCCGCAGTTCCCGCATATGTTCGTGCTTTGAACCTTCGATGCCGGATGAGTAAGGGAAGGGAAGTTGCGGTCCTTTGGCTTCTAGAAGCCCGACTACCCTTACAATATCATCCTGAACGGCCTCGATCAGCGTCGTGTACCACTCACCAAACTCATCGGTATATTCAACGCTCCAACTCATCGGTGCTCCAAATGTATTCCATCTGTGGAATATTTCAAGCGATATTCCACAGATGGAATAACTTGACCCCTCAAAGTTGACAAGTGGAGATGGCGCTGAGCTGTTGGCGCCCACGACGATCGTTCCATCGAACTTGTGATCCGGAGCCTGCGTGAGAACGACGTCGGACCTCGATGCGGCTTCCGCAACCGTCCGGAATAATCCGCTTCACGCTGCATGCGAGCCGTCTCCCGCAGTTATGCCCATCGACGCCGATCCGACGTCGGAGCGAGGGAACAACCGGCAAGGCGATCGGGGAAGGCGATAGATCCGTATCAGCACGATTATTGTGGATCTATGGCAGGTCTATGGGGCGTCCCAATCCCGCTCTTGATGGATGGCTTCCTGGTCCAGCCCCGGATCTCCGTCGATCAACCCGCTGACGGGGTCCGCTAGCAAGCTGCGGCCGCTTCGGCTGTGCCTTCGCGGTGATCGCGACCGGTTCCGGACACTGACGGGAGCCATCGAGCGGGAATGGCCCGCTCCAAAGATGGAGCCTCAGATGAACACCGATCTTTCGATTGCGCGGAACCACGCCTTCCAACTTTCCCGCATCCTGATGGTTCCAGTCACGCTGTTCAGGTCTGGCGACGAGTTCGGCGTTCTGCCGAGCGACGAACTCGATGACGAAGACGATCTGGAGATCGTGCATGAATACGTTCCGGGTGGGTCTCATTGAGACCCTTCATCTCCTTGGTGCCGCTTGCGAGCGGCAGGCGGCAAGGGAAGCTTCGCCGCGCCTTGGCACCGACGGTAGGCGTTGATCTGCAGATCAGCAGATTGCCAGGGCGCGCCCTTGCCCCCTTTTGCTCTTCGCTGCCGCCGGAAACGGTCCCGCAAATTGCGGGAAGGATGAATCTGGAGAGAAGGGCGGACGCGAGAGCGCCGGGAAAAATAATGGAGAAACAGAAACTGGAAGACCTTCGGGACCGTGTCCCGTGCGCAGCCTTGCTGGAACAGGCTGGCTTTGCCATCGACGTCAAGGAAAGCACCCGCAAGGCGTTGAAATACCGGCGCGGCGCGGAAATCGTCATCGTCATCCATGGGGGGCGGGGTTGGTTCGATCCGCTGTCCGACGCGAAAGGCGACGTCTTCGGTCTCGCGGAGCATTTGGACGGCGTCACCTTTGTCGAAGCGCTCGACTGGGTGGCCAACCTCGTCGGCGTCATCGCCGCGGATCCTGTTTGGTCTCGGCCGGCCAGAAGCCTCACTCATAGCACTTCCGTCCCGGAACGCTGGGCAAAACGACGGAGCCCGTGGCCGGGATCGATGACTTGGCGCTATCTGAGAACCGAGCGCTGCCTGCCAGCAACGATCATCCGGGAGGCTATCCGCGGAAGTCTCCTCCGGGAAGGACCTTATGGCAGCATGTGGGCCGCACATGTCAATGACGATGGCGCTGTCACCGGATGGGAGGAGCGCGGTCCCAATTGGCGTGGGTTTTCCGCAGGCGGCTCGAAAATTCTGTTTCGCCTTGGTTCTTCCGATGCCATGCGTCTTTGCGTCACCGAAGCGGCGATCGACGCCATGAGCCTTGCGGCATTTGAGGGGCTTCGCGAGGGCAGCCTCTATCTCAGCACCGGCGGTGGTTGGTCTCCGGCGACGGACGCCGCGGTCCGTAAGATGGCCGCGCGTCCCGGTGTTGTTCTGGTCGCGGCCACCGACGCCAATAGCCAGGGCGAGACCTTTGCCGGCCGCCTCCGTGACATTGCCGATGAGGTGGGCTGCGACTGGTTGCGACTGACGCCGCCATCGGAAGATTGGAATGAAGCGCTGAAGGCACGGGAGGAAGAAAAGGGGGAGAGAAGAATGGAAACAAGCGGAGGCCTGCCGCATGCCCGCCGGTCGCGTCAAGGGTGAAGCTTCGCCCGCTTGTCAGCGGCCCTTGACCCGTCCGGACGGAGAGGCGGCTTGAGGGGAGGGGTCAGGAAGGGCTGAAGAGACGATGGCGACCAAGAAGGATCTGCTGCGCTTCGCCCGGACAATGCCGAAGGAGCCAATCATGACCCTTTCCTCTATCCGCAAAGTCTACCAGGTCGTCGCCGACCGCCATCAGATGTTCAGGCTGTTCGATCGGCATGCACAGCGTCCTCATCGTTTTGGCGCTGACGCAAGCGCGCTCTATGCAGGTGAATGGTTCGAAATCACCGAGCGCGAGCATGATTATATGTTCGAGATCCTGCCGCCGCTTTGGATCCGGGGCTCGATGTTCGCAATGCGCGAATTTCTGACAGGATCCGTCACATCGGTTTTCTTCGCGCTACGGATCGACGGCGTCATTCGTCACTTCCATGGATATTGCGATCTCTCCGGCGGCCGACCGGTGGAAGACATGCGGCTGGCGATCATCGAACGGGAGACGCGCCCGGTGCGAGCGATGACGCGGAATGAAAGTCTCGAGCACATCTGGAGTGCCACGGCGGACGCTTATCGTGGCTACTCCGATGAAACCGCCCCGCAGTATCTGCCAGGTCATCGCGTCATCACGCTCTACAGCGAGGCTGGCTCTGCCAGGTCAAAACTGCTCGACGACCTGACCGACGATGAGATCGCCACCAAGTTGCCCGTCCAACTGCGCCATCTTGCCCGTGCGGCAGTCGCAGCGTGAGGAGATGCGTGCCATGCTTTCCTTTCCGATTGAATCCGTGCGGGCGGTGATCGCCCGCGGTCGCGCCGACGCCGAGGCCAACGGCGGCTACCGCAATTCCCATTATGGCCTTCATCCCGGCCGCGACGAGCAGCCGGGTGTATGGCTCGTGGGAGACCACGGTGTCTATCTGTGCTCGAACGGCAAATTGCCGGATGGAGAAAAGCCGTTCGTCGCCTATGCGCTCGAATGCGATCCCCGCACGAACGATGGCTGGTTCGAAGTCAAGCGCAAGACCTTCGGGGGAGACGACGGTGTCGAATTCATCGATGCCTACCAGCTGGAGGCGATGATCGCCGCCGCCTCCAATGCCAGGTACCTCGGCATCAGCTTCCAGCCGGACTCGATGGAGCTCTTCATCATCGAGTGGTCGTAACGTTCCCGCCACAGCGGGATCCCCAACGTCAATCTGCGTCGCTTCGCCGCCAATCACCGCGGCGGGCCGATGACGCGCGCATTCATATGGAGATTTAACATGAGCAACGATCCCTTCACGCTCGACATGTTTGGCAATACCGCACTCTCGTCCGGCTTTGGCATTGGCGTGACCGCTTTCGGTGATTTTTCGCCTGTCGCCGCAAACGACGACGATCCGGATCCGACGCCGCCGGCGCCAGCGCCAGCGCCGGCATCCGCACCTTCGAGGGCGGCCGTACCCTACCGGCCCACGAGGCTTCGAGCAAACTTCTATCTCGAGGGTGACCGCGGCTTACCTCCGTCCTGGAAGGATCGTGCTCGCGCCAATGTTGCGGCGATCCTCGTTGCCAATAACATCTCCGGGCAGGACCGGCCGGCGACGCCAAAGGAGCAGGCGCAGCTGGTCCGCTTTACCGGCTTTGGCGCCGGCGAGCTGGCCAACGGCATGTTCCGGCGGCCGGGTGAGATCGATTTCCGACAGGGTTGGGATGAGCTCGGCTCCTCGCTCAAAACCGCCGTCTCCGAAGCCGACTATGCGTCGTTGGCCCGCTGCACCCAGTACGCCCATTTTACGCCGGAGTTCATCATCCGGGCGATCTGGGCCAGCATCCAGCGGCTTGGCTGGCGCGGCGGCCGGGTGCTGGAGCCAGGCATCGGCACGGGCCTGTTCCCGGCGTTGATGCCGGAGGCTTACCGCGATGCGGTCTATTTGACTGGGATCGAACTCGATCCGGTCACAGCCCGCATCGCGCGCCTGCTTCAGCCGAAGGCCCGGATCATCAATGGTGACTTCGCTCGCACTGATCTCGCGCCGATCTACGATCTTGCTATCGGCAATCCGCCCTTTTCCGATCGCATCGTCCGCTCGGACCGCGCCTATCGGTCGCTCGGCCTTCGTTTACACGACTACTTCATCGCGCGCTCCATCGAGCTTCTGAAGCCCGGCGCACTCGCCGCCTTCGTTACTTCAATGGGCACGATGGACAAGGCCGATACGACGGCGCGGGAGCATATCGCCAGGTCGGCCGATCTGATTGCGGCGATCCGGTTGCCCGAGGGCAGCTTTCGCCGGGACGCCGGCACGGATGTTGTCGTCGACATCCTGTTCTTCCGCAGGCGCAAGGCCGGTGAGCCGGAGGGGGACCGGACCTGGCTCGACGTTCATGAGGTTCGCGCCGCGATTGATGATGAAGGTGCAATCCGCGTCAATCGCTGGTTCGCCCGCCATCCCGACTTCGTTCTCGGCACCCACGCGCTCACGTCGGGACCATTTGGCGAGACCTATACCTGCTTGCCGCGTGGAGGTGAGGATCTTGAAGCCGTCCTCACCGCTACGATCAATCTCCTGCCGGCTGATCTCTATGAAGGTGAGCCCACTCCTGTCGATATCGATCTGGAAGACGAGCTCGGAGACATCGTCGATCTGCAGTCGAGGGATAGGGCCATACGCGAGGGCAGCTTTTTCCTCGACCGGACAGAGGGTTTGATGCAGATGCTCGACGGTTCGGCCGTGCCGGTCACCATGCGCAAGGGTCGCTCCGGCGACGGGCTTTCCGAGAAGCATATCCGGATCATTTCGAAGTTGATCCCGATCCGTGACGCGGTTCGCGAGGTTCTGAAGGCTCAGGAGACAGACCGGCCCTGGCGCAATCTCCAGGTCCGCTTGCGCATCGCCTGGTCGAGTTTCGTGCGGGATTTTGGGCCGATCAATCACACCACCGTCTCGATCCAGGAAGATGCGGAGACCGGCGAAGTCAAGGAGACCCATCGCCAGCCGAACCTTGCACCTTTCCGCGACGACCCCGATTGCTGGCTGGTTGCGTCGATCGAGGACTACGATCTGGAGACCGACACGGCCAAGCCGGGTCCGATCTTTTCCGAACGCGTGATTGCCCCGCCGGCGGCGCCGACCATCACATCTCCTGCCGATGCGCTCGCCGTGGTGTTGAATGAGCGTGGTCATGTCGATATCGACCATATCGCGGAGCTGCTCCACAGCGATCCCGCGACTGTGCTCGACGAGCTGGGCAGCGAAGTGCTTCGCGACCCGAATGACGGATCCTGGCAGACCGCCGATGCCTATCTTTCAGGGGCAGTCCGTACCAAGCTCGCCGCCGCGCAGGCCGCAGCCGCGCTGGATCCGGCCTATGATCGCAATGTCCGCGCCTTGGCGGATGTTCAGCCAGCCGACCTGCGGCCTTCAGACATCACCGCCCGGCTCGGTGCGCCGTGGATCCCGGCTGCCGATGTCGTCGCGTTCGTGAAGGAGAAGATAGAGGCTGATATCCGCATCCATCATATGCCGGAGCTTGGCTCCTGGACGGTGGAGGCTCGGCAGCTTGGATACAGCGCCGCCGGCACGTCGGAATGGGGAACGAGCCGTCGCCATGCCGGTGAACTCCTCGCTGATGCCCTGAATAGCCGGGTTCCCCAGATATTCGACACCTTCAAGGATGCCGATGGTGAGCGCCGGGTTCTCAATGTTGTCGATACCGAAGCCGCGCGCGACAAGCTGCAGAGGATCAAGCAGGCATTTCAGGACTGGGTATGGACCGATCCCGATCGCACCGAGCGGCTGGCGCGCGATTACAACGATCGCTTCAACAATATTGCGCCGCGCAAATTCGACGGCTCCCATCTCAAACTTCCCGGCGCCTCTGGCGCCTTTACTTTGTATGGGCATCAGAAGCGCGGCATCTGGCGGATCATCGCCGATGGCTCGACCTACCTCGCCCATGCCGTCGGCGCCGGCAAGACGATGACGATGGCGGCGGCGATCATGGAACAGCGGAGGCTCGGGCTGATCGCCAAGGCGATGCTCGTCGTGCCCGGCCATTGCCTGGCACAGGCCGCGCGCGAATTTCTGGCGCTTTATCCCAACGCAAGGATCCTCGTCGCCGACGAGACCAATTTCACCAAGGACAAGCGGGCCCGCTTCGTGTCGCGGGCTGCCACCGCCACCTGGGATGCGATCATCATTACTCACTCGGCGTTTCGCTTCATCGCCGTGCCATCGGCCTTCGAGCAACAGATGATCCAGGACGAATTGCAGCTCTACGAGGATCTGCTGACCAAGGTCGAAAGCGAGGACCGTGTTTCGCGCAAGCGCCTCGAACGGCTGAAAGAGGGATTGCAGGAGCGGCTCGAGGGTCTCGCGACGCGCAAGGACGATCTTCTGACCATCTCGGAAATGGGCGTCGACCAGATCGTCGTCGACGAGGCCCAGGAATTCCGAAAACTCTCCTTCGCCACCAACATGTCGACGCTGAAGGGTATCGACCCGAATGGATCGCAGCGAGCCTGGGACCTCTACGTCAAATCCCGCTACATCGAAACAAAGAACCCCGGTCGCGCGCTGGTGCTCGCATCAGGCACACCGATAACCAACACGCTCGGCGAGATGTTCTCGATCCAGCGCCTGCTCGGCCATGCAGCCCTCGCTGAACGCGGGCTGCACGAGTTTGACGCCTGGGCATCCTGCTTCGGCGATACGACGACCGAACTCGAAATCCAGCC
The DNA here is from genome assembly GCF_053522725.1 of Agrobacterium sp. 16-172Ci. Lineage (NCBI taxonomy): Bacteria > Pseudomonadati > Pseudomonadota > Alphaproteobacteria > Hyphomicrobiales > Rhizobiaceae > Agrobacterium > Agrobacterium sp. 16-172Ci. The sequence goes on along the minus strand of NZ_JBNWBW010000027.1, from coordinate 24,527 downwards.
ATCCGGCAAATACAAGCCGGTCAGCCGCTTCGCCTCCTTCGTCAACGTTCCCGAACTGATCGCCATGTTCCGGTCGTTCGCCGATGTCGTCATGCCGGAGGATCTCAGGCAATATGTGAGGGTCCCGAACATCTCGACCGGGCGCCGGCAGATTCTGACGGCCAAGCCAACCGCTCTGTTCAAGACCTATCAGCAGATACTCGACGCGCGCATCAAGGCGATCGAGCAGCGTGAGGGACCGGTCAAGCCCGGCGACGATATCCTGCTATCGGTTATCACCGACGGGCGCCACGCGGCGATCGACCTGCGCTTCGTGATGCCTGAAGCTGAGAACGAGGAAGACAACAAGCTCAATCTTCTCGTGCGCAACGCCTATCGGATCTGGAAGGAAACCGGTGAAGCCATCTACCGGCGGCCCGATGGCAAGGATTTCGATCTTCCGGGGGCGGCGCAGATGATCTTCTCTGATCTCGGCACCCTTAATGTCGAAAAGTCCCGCGGCTTCTCGGCCTACCGCTTTATCCGCGACGAGCTGATCCGGCTCGGCGTGCCGGCGTCGCAAATCGCCTTCATGCAGGACTACAAGAAAACCGAAGCCAAGCAGCGGCTGTTCGGTGCTGTCCGCGCCGGCCAGGTGCGTTTCCTGATCGGCTCCTCCGAGACGATGGGCACCGGCGTCAACGCCCAACTTCGGTTGAGAGCGCTCCACCATCTCGATGTGCCGTGGCTCCCGTCGCAGATCGAGCAGCGCGAGGGTCGCATCGTCCGCCAGGGCAACCAGCATGACGTGGTCGATATCTTCGCCTACGCCACCGAGGGCTCGCTCGACGCGTCGATGTGGCAGAACAACGAACGCAAGGCGAGGTTCATCGCCGCAGCACTCTCCGGCGACACATCGATCCGTCGGCTCGAAGACGTCGGTGAGGGCGCCGCCAACCAGTTCGCTATGGCTAAAGCCATCGCCTCCGGTGACGAGCGACTGATGCAGAAGGCGGGTCTCGAAGCTGATATCGCTCGGCTTGATCGTCTTCGCGCGGCGCATGAAGACGATCAATATGCCGTTCGTCGGCAAATGCGTGATGCCGAGCGTGAGATCGAAGTCTCGACCCGGCGCATCGGCGAGATCGCTCAGGACATTGCGCGTCTCAGGCCGACCACCGCCGATGCTTTTATGATCATGGTGCTTGGCCAGGCATATACCGAGCGCAAGGAAGCGGGCCGGGCGCTGATGAAGGAAATCCTGACCCTGCTCCAGCTTCAACAGGAGGGGGAGGTTCATCTGGCGACGATCGGCGGTTTCGATCTCGTCTATGATGGCGAGCGGTTCGGCAGGGGCGATGGCTATCGTTACGAAACGTTGCTCCAGCGTACTGGTGCAGACTACGAAATCGATCTGGCGATCACGGTCACCCCGCTTGGCGCCATCTCACGCCTGGAGCACGCACTCAGTGGCTTCGAAGAGGAACAGCACCAGTATCGCCGGCGGCTCGAAGATGCCGAGCGGCGATTGGTTTCCTACCGTTCCCGATACGGTGGCGCTTTCGCGTTCGCAGACGACCTGAAGGAAAAGCGGCTGAAGCTGCGGGCAATCGATGCTCAACTGTCGGCAGATCTGGACAACGAGACCGTCGCGGCAGCTGCATAGCTGCGTTGCACAATAAATGTTTCCCATTGTTCAAAATTCAGGCATAACGCCCTCAGCTGATGCACATGGCGGTCACCTCCCAGTTCCGTCGCAGCAGCTGTTCCCCTCTGGAGGTTTTAGATCTCCACACTTCATGGGCCGCGGTTTTCACCGGCGGCCCTTTTTCTTGGTGTCTTACTGTGGCCAAGTCATTTGCCATAAGACGGATGCGACATACGAGCCCAGCACACCGAGCAAGAAGGCGATACCGCGCTCTGCCCACCGTTGCGCTTTCGTCGGTACGCCCAGCGCCTTTCGGACTGCTTCCGTCTCAATAGCCTTCAAAGCCTCAAGTGCTTGCGCTTCCGTCACCAAAGTCGACTTCTGATCTTTTGCAGCTGCTATCGCTGCGGCAAGCGTCGAAAGCTCCGCCTTGTTCCTGTCGGCCTGGATTCCCAGTTCGTCAATTGCCTCGAGCGCCTCGCGCATGTTTTGTCGTGCGGCGTCGATCTTCTTCAATCGCTCATCGACGGTCTCGCGCGATTGACCGACAGCGATGGAGAGATCGAAGGGACCAAGCTTCGCCTTGATTCCGAGATCCCTTAACAAGGAGGCACTGGCTCCGGTTAGCGCATCTAAAACTTCCCCCAGAATCACACCACCAATCTGCGCTTGGCCCTGAGGCCTGATGTTCCAACGTGGCCCAAGGCCCCGGGGCTCTACCGGTTCGTCCTTTTCGTCCATCTTTCCCCCCTCGGTTCGAACGATCGATTTCGAACGATGCGCCGCAACAACAATCGATTAAGCCGAAACAAGCTTTGCCTGCAATGGAAAGGAGAGGAGATGCAGGGAAATGAAGGGTGCGGTCGCAGATCGGTCCTCCTGCCGACGCTATCGCTCAACCGCCGCCTGCGCGATCCCGGCCGCTTGTCCTTCGCAGGGCTGGCAGCCCCGCTTGTCCTGCCCAGCAGGGATGCTCGGCCGCAGTTGCGGCAGTCCGGCCGCTCGGCGGTCCGGGAGGTGTCTTCGAGAAAATATGAAGACAGGAAGGGCTGGCAAGGCGCCGGTCCGGAACCCTCTAGATAAGGACAAATCCCATGCAGATCATGAAGGTTGACCCGCGTGCACTGAAGGAAAATCCCGACCGGATGCGCCAGTCGAAATCCTCGCCACAGGCCGATGCGTTGATGCTGGCAACGATCAAGGCCGTTGGCATCGTCCAGCCGCCGGTTGTTGCCCCCGAAACCGATGGCGGAAACGGCTATATCATCGACGCCGGACATCGTCGCGTGCGATTGGCCATCGCCGCCGGCCTGGAAGAGATCGAAATTCTTGTCGTGGATGCCGCTAACGACAATGGCGCCATGCGCTCGATGGTCGAAAACTCGGTTCGGGAAGCGCTCAACCCCGTGGATCAGTGGCGCGGCATCGAACGTCTCGTTGCGCTCGGCTGGACCGAAGAAGCGATTGCGGTCGCTCTCGCGCTTCCTGTTCGCCAGATCCGCAAGCTGCGTCTGCTCGCCAACGTCTTGCCGTCCATGCTCGAACAGATGGCGCTGGGCGACATGCCGTCCGAGCAGCAGCTGCGGATCATCGCTGCCGCCGGTCAGATCGACCAGAAGGAAGTCTGGAAGGCGCACAAGCCGAAGAAGGGCGACACCGCTCCGTGGTGGCAGATCGCCAATGCGCTCACGAAGAAGCGCATGTATGCCCGGGATGCGAACTTCGGTGACGATCTGGCTCAAGCCTATGGCATCGAGTGGGTCGAAGACCTCTTCGCGCCAGCCGACCAGGACGGGCGCTACACCACCAATGTCGAAGGCTTTCTCGGCGCCCAGCATGAATGGATGACCGCCAACCTTCCCAAGCGTGGCGCCATCGTCGAGGTCAACAGCTGGGGCCAGCCGGAGCTGCCGAAGAAGGCGGCGCAAGTCTACGGCAAACCGTCCAAGTCCGACTACACCGCGCTCTACCTCGATCGCGACGGCAAGGTGCAGACAGTGCATTACCGCATGCCCGAGGCGGCCAAGCCGAAGGGCGCCGCTGGAGACGGCTCCACGGCGGACAGCAACGATGGCGACGCGATTGCCTCGCCGAAGTCTCGGCCCGACGTGACCCAGAAGGGCCATGACATGATCGGGGATTTTCGCACCGACGCGCTGCATGATGCGCTCGGCCGTGCGCCGATCGAGGATGACATGCTGATGGCGCTGCTAGTGCTGGCCTTTGCCGGGCAGAACGTCCGCGTCGACTCCGGTGCAGATGGGACGTTTTATTCCGGCAAGCGCTTCTCGCGCCATGCGGTGGCACTGTTCGATGAGCATGGAAAGCTTGCCTTTGACCAGGACACCCTGCGGATCGCCGTTCGCTCCGTGCTGATCGATGTCTTCTCGTGCCGCCGCGGTATGTCGAACAGCGGTATGGTCTCGCGCATCGCCGGCGAGGCTATCGGAGCCGATAAATTCCTGCCGAACATGGGTTCGGAGGAGTTCCTCCTCTGCTTGTCCCGCCAGGCGATGGAAGCATCGTGCGCCGAGGCATCCGTGCAGCCTCGGCCCAAGGTTCGTGAAACCCGTGCAGCGCTCGTCGAGCATTTCGCGAACGAGCACTTCGTCCATGCTACTGCGCGCTTCGCACCGCCAGCCGACGAGTTGCTCGACTGGATCCGGGCGAGCTCAGCTACGGACATTGTCGGCGCGGCCTCGCAAGATGACGGTGGCGATCATGTTGACGACCCAGCCGAGGATCAGGAAGGGCACTTCGACGGGGCTGCGGATCAGGACGATCTGCAGGATACAGATCTTTCTGACCACGAAGAGCCCGACGCCGGCTTCGATCAGAGGGACGCAGCATGACCGCCGTCTCCCAGTCGAACATGACAGCGCCCACCCCCGATTTCTCGGGGGTGGAGTTTGCCACCAGTGCGGACGGTCTATCCGTCCACAGGCCCTCCTCCTTCATCGGCTGGCGAAGCTCGGGGGATGGGCGATGATCGACGTCCGCGCTTCGAGACCGCTGACGAAAGCAATCGTCGCCCGGCGTGAGATCCAGCGGCATCTGGAATGTCTCACCCGGCAAATTATAGCTCGCGCGGGAAGGCAGACGACGACGGTGAAAGCCCGGAGCCGAGCGCGTCGCCGATCGGGTCGTCGTACTTGCCATCAGGAGCTCGTCGACCGCCTCACCTTCGAGCGTTGGGTCGAACTCGACATGATCCGCCGCAGGCTGGCGATGCAAGAGAGTGTCATCGGTGAACTGCAGCATGGCGACGAGCGACCTTTGCATCGTCCGGCGACATAGGCAGGCCCGGAAACGTAGCCACTGGTGCTGAACTTGCCCGGCTTCGATGTCATCGGCGTGGCGGGTTTGGCCGCGTGTGTTCCTTCCCGCTAGAGCCAGATATCGGGCCGTGCTGGACTTGCCCTTCTTGTTCGCTGCGGTCTAAACCGGCGGCCGGGCGTTTCAAGGCCGCTGTCGCGCCGCGTGGCGGCCGACCCAGCCTCCCTGCGCGAGGGCAGGCTCGCCGTCTGCTCAGGTCAAAACCTGCTTGCCCGCAAACCTGCCCTGCTGGCTCAGCCGGATCGGACCTGTGAAGCCGCCCGTCCTTTGCCGGTTCCTGGTCGTCCGCATCGAAGGGCAGACCGGCACGGGCCGGAACCGCTTCGGCAGCCAAGGAAGGAACAGACATGGCCAAGCCCGCAACTCCAAACCGCTCCAACGCACGGATCTCGCAACTTCGCAAAGGAGCAACCCTCGAAATGGTCCGCCTCTCCTGCCCAGACACCGCCCAGGCACTCAAGATCGCCGAAAGCTTCGGCACCACAGTTGTCGACAGCGAAGGCATCCGCAGTCTGCACGAGCGGCTGATCGTCGAGACCGCCGACAGCCTCTCCGAAGGGCTCGGCGATAAGGCTATGCAAATCCATCTGCAGCGTATCGTCGGGGCCTTCGTCGGATCGGCGCATGGCGCCGGACAGTTTTACTCCCGCGCCGTCACCGAGGCACGCGACGCGACAGCCAAGGCGTCGAATGATGCCCGCGACGAGGATCTCGATGGTCCGGTCGGCTACGACAGTGCTGCCCAGCGCAAGCGGGAATTTGCGGCCGACATGGGTATCCAATCCCACGCGCTGCGGATGGCAGCAGAAGGCGCGGTGGTAGCCTACGAACAGGTCGTCGGCGAGACCTGGAAACCCTTCGACCGGCCGGTCGAACACCCGGGCGCATCGCTCGACCGCAAAGCAGCGGAAGTTCAGATGGCCGCATTCGGATGACACATTTGGCGGGGACGCACCCCGCCTTCTTTTCCTGATCCGAGGCCGGTGCCTAGAGCATCGGCCTCTTCTCATGTCGAACAGGAAACCTGGAGACGCGACTGTCGCGGCCCGTCCCGCTCGGCGGTCCTGCAGGAGCCGGGTGCCCATGCAACGGCTTTGCCGTCCTCCACGCTGTTGCGGCCGTTCCGGTGCATGGCCACACCATCGGCCCCTGACGTCGAACCTCCGTGACGGACTGCGACAGGCGCGGTCTCTGAAAAGGAGAGAAAAGTCATGACAAAGAAATCAGAAGCGGGTCGCGCGGACATCTACACGCGGATCACCGATCGGATCGTCGAGGATCTTGAGAGAGGCGTCCGCCCCTGGATGAAGCCATGGAGCGTCGCCAACACCGATGGCCGCATTACCCGGCCGGTGCGCCATAACGGCCTTCCCTATTCGGGCATGAACGTGCTCCTCCTATGGTCGGAGCAGATGTCGCGCGGCTTCGCCTCGTCGATGTGGATGACCTTCAAGCAGGCGCTCGAACTGGGCGGGGCCGTACTCAAGGGCGAGGCTGGCTCAACCGTCGTTTTCGCCAGCCGTTTCACCAAGTCCGAAGCGCACGGGAACGGTAACGAGGTCGATCGGGAGATCCCCTTCCTGAAGGCCTATTCAGTGTTCAATGTCGAGCAAATCGACGGTTTGCCCGCTAGCTATTATGCGCCGCTGGCCAAGGTCCTTGATCCGGTTGAGCGGATCGAGCGCGCCGATCGCTTCTTCCGCAATACCGGTGCAGTCATCCGTCACGGCGGCAATCAGGCCTACTATTCGTCCGTCATGGACTACATCCAGATGCCGCCCTTCGAGGCATTTCGCGATGCTGCCGGCTATGCGGCCGTCCTCTCTCATGAGGCGACCCACTGGACGGCGGCGGAACATCGCGTGGGACGTGACCTGGCGCGCTATGCCAAGGACCGGACGGAGCGGGCGCGGGAGGAACTCATTGCCGAGCTCGGCAGTTGCTTCCTATGCGCTGACCTCGGTATCGCGCCGGAGCTTGAGCCGAGGCCGGATCATGCATCGTATCTGCAGTCGTGGCTCTCGGTGCTGGCCAACGACAAGCGGGCGATCTTCCAGGCGGCAGCGCACGCACAGCGCGCTGTTGCCTATCTCCACGGGCTTCAGGGGGGTGAAACGATTTCGGATAAGGTTGCAGCTTGAGCGCGGCAGCGCATCCGGACTTGTCGAGGGGCCGCCTGGTGGCGGCCCTTCCCGAGGCTTCAGCGCGATCGAAGCTGTAAAATCGCGACTAAGAGCGCGGCGACCGCTACGGCAAGCGATATGTATTCATAAAGACCAACACTCATCTCTGTGCACCCCTCAAGCTGCAGCCTGCGTGCGTTTGCGCGCACCGGGTCGGACAGCCTTTCGTTTCGCCTGGGTGGCCTCTTCCTTCGCCTTGGCCATGTCCAGAGAAATTGCTTTGATTCGCTCGACCAAGGGCGAGAGATCGTACTCGTTCGATATCCGTCGGCCATTGTTGAAACGGTTGACCCGCTTCAACAAGCCCTCTTCCTCGAGCCTGGCAATCGAGCGCTGAACGGTCTTGGGAGTGACGGCGAGCCGCTCGGCGATGCGCGCTTTTTTCGGCCAGGGCATTTCGTCGGGCCGCCACCAATGCTCAATCAGGTGGATGAGGACGGCAAGATCCGTAGCATTGATCTTCAGACGCGCCTGGCCTTGAAGCAAGGCCTTCGGCAGGACGGTGTATCCCACGTCGATCGCCTCTTTGCCCCACTTCTTGATCAGGACCTTATCGTCCTTCTTGTCGGCATCCTCATTGGCCGGCTTATTTTCTACTTCTTCGGTCACTTTGGCCTCCTTGTGGCTTGTTTGTGACCTGTATTTCGGGCATAAATGACTGGAAATAAAGGGCAAGGCCCCTGATCACGTATGGACATATGGGGGCATACGTATGGACATTCAAGACCCGTCGCGGTGTGGGCTGTGATGTCCACTGAAGTAGTAAGCAATCGTGATATAGGATCAGCGGAAGCAGGATGCTGGAGTATAACCAGGCGTCATGGACAAATTTGTCCATACAAACTGGCCCATTTTTCCCTGCTGTAGGGCCTTGGTGCTGCAATCAACGAGCTTTTGAAGCAATTTCGGTCTAAGTGACCACCTGTTCGATAATACCGGATAGGCGTTCCGGTCGAAGCGTGCCCCTGCTGGGCATCGACAGCGGCTTCGGCACTTTCGACTGGGGTCGATACCGTCACGAAAGAGACGGCCTGGACATTAATCCCAACAGCTCCGGCTAAAACCTACCCGGTGCCCAGAACGTCGAGAAATGCAGCGTGTGGGAACGCGATACCGTGGAAACGTTCCTTCGAGATCCCCATTGTAACGACAAGTTTCGAGTGGCTGATAGGGCGGGATACCTCGGGAGGAAGCGCGACGTGTCGAATGCCATTGCCATATCCCTTCCCGTCAGAGTTTTCGGCGACCCATCTGCGGGCTCGATGAGGCATGTCTGACCGGAGACCGGCTGCGCCTCGATCGTCTTCCCGCAACGGCAGCCTCAGATTTCTTACCCCGGAAGGCTGCACCTTCCTCCTCGCCGACTAACAAATCTGCGACTTGCCGCCCTCCATTTCATTGCGGCCCAATGCCACCCCAGCGCGCAGGCGCGCCGGGGACCCCGGCTGGGTGCGGTCCGATCGTCACCGGTCTGTTCGACAGCCATCGAGACCGCGATGGGCGCGGCCCGAACTTGAGAAAAGGAATACGACAATGGCAACCATCGGCACCTTCACCTCCACCGAAAACGGCTTCACCGGCTCCATCCGCACTCTCGCCCTCAACGTCAAGGCCCGCATCGTCCGGGTCGAGAACTCCTCCGACAAGGGCCCACAGTTCCGCGTCTACGCAGGGAGCGTCGAACTGGGCGCCGCCTGGCAGAAGACCTCGGGCGAGGGCCGCGACTACCTCTCGGTCAAGCTTGACGATCCGAGCTTCCCGGCCCCCATCTACGCAACGCTCGCCGAGGTCGAAGGCGAAGATGGCCTCCAGCTCATTTGGTCTCGCCCGAACCGGGACTGATTGACATCACAAGGCTCCGCCACCGGCGGAGCCTTCTCCTCTAACCGAGATTTCAAGCCGGACCACGCATCGAGCGAGGTCCGGCTTTTTTGGGTGCCATACGGAGAGGAGGAAAAACCTGCTCAGTATCCGATGATGATGCCGACGGGATTGCCGACGTCAAGGATGAGCGGTGCCCCCAATTTCGAATTGGCAGCAGAGCCGCCAACACGAAATCGGCTCCCCCACTCCCCGGCGCTGCCGGTCGCTTCAGCGATCCCTGACATCGTCATTCCCTTTCCGGCGCCGCTGATCGTCTTTCACATAGGAGATCAGACAATGACCTACGAAATCGAATGCCAGATCAAAGAACTTCGTGCGGAATTGCGTAATGCTTTGGAGCCTTGCGAGCGCCGCCAGATCGAAGCCGAGCTCGATCTCGCGCAGGCCGAACTGACGGTCGCGATAGCCGAGCTGGACGGCCGCGTCGATGCGGAGCCACCGTTCTGAGGGGCGGCGTCAACCGCGTCTTCATCACACGCTGTCGCAGATCTCATGTCGATCCCATTTCATTGACATCAGGGATAGTGCGTCCCGGGCGTCTGGCTGCAACCTGATAACGCCAGAATTTTCCCCGCCTCCGGCTCCTCGCGGACCAAAATTCAGTCGCCATCAGGTCCTCCGCTCCACTTCAGCCCTGCGGGTGCAGCCCTCCTTCCCGGTCCGCCCATCATCCCCGCAATGAAGCGCAATCAACCGGAGATCCATGATGCAACAGCTCGCAAAATTCCTTTCCGCCACCGGCCGCCGTCTTCGCACCCTCGGAAAGATTGTCTGTCACCTTTTCCGCAAGGGAAAGCTCGGTCTGAAGATCGCTATCAAGATCCCGTTTTTCGCAGACGTCGAGTTCAATATCGAGACCGAATGGGAACGGCGCCAGTGAGCGCCGACCGGCTCGGCCTTAACCGGCCGAGCCGTCTAGCACCAGGGTTCCCGACGGCCTGTCCAGGTCCGGGCCAGTCCTTCCGAGACCAGGATATCGCCGAGGCTATGGCCATTTCGCACGAGAACCCGAAGTGCTCGGCCATAGCGATCCGTGTCGCGACCGGGCCATGCTCGAATTTCGAATGGACCTTGGTTGACCAGTTCGATCAATCGCTCGGTCGCTCGGGTTCCCAGAGCAAGTTCCGAGGGGCATTTGGGCTCGCTGATCTCAGGTGCGTCTATGTCGGCAATTCGGACTTTCGTGCCATCGATCCACAGCGTATCACCATCAACGACGCAGGCAGTCCGATGGCCGCCGGTGCATTTCCCGAACATTGTCGCAGCAATATTCGGTGCGGCCAGTGTCATCGACGCAGCACTGGCCGCGAGGGCGATCATGAACATGGTGCGGAGCACTATGCCGCGCATAGTGAGGTTGCGCCGCCCTCTCTTTTTCCGGAAGAAAAGCCGGAGACCATGCGAATATGCCAAGCGTCGAATGCTCCTATTTATCGTAGTCGATGTGTGGATGTTAGCCAGTGTCTGCGAGAGATCTCCGACCTTCAATGACGGGCTGCCGAACGGGTGACCCGGTATCCGCGGGTTCGCTTGCGGCGGAGAAGATCCAGGAAGGTAGTGACCGCATCTTGCTCTCTGGCAAAATGCTGGGTCTTCATCTGGCCCTGGGCTCCAATCCGGCCCCATCGGCGTGTCAGGCAGATTTCGCCGAACAGGTTGGGCTCGATCGTCATGGCATAGAAGCGGGCCATGTTGCGCGCTTCGTCCGTGCGTTCCACATAGAGCTGATAGGGTTGAGTGAGCATGGCAGCATAATCGCTCGGCCGCCAATTTTCGTCCAACGAGAGATATGAATCGATTGCGTCTGACCGATTCGTTTTCGTGAAGTTCCGGTGAACACTGTGGGCGGTCCGCCTGCGGCGTTCAGCTCTATCCGCTGAGGCGAACGAAGCCCAGAGGTCTTCGCCCATACGGGTCACGATCTTCCCGCGAATGCCACGCGCCATCAGCGCGAACAAACGTCGATCAATATCCGAGGAAGCCGAGGACATTGCCGCCATAGAACTCTCCGTAGTCGTCGGGAAGGCCAATGACTTCCCCACTGTCCTTGTCGATCAGCGCGCCGTCGGCTTCACGTACCACCGCCGTGATGCCGTGCTTGCGGCATTCATCGATCGCCTCGGCCGCGCTCACCTGTGCTTCGCATGCTTCCCAATATCTCACCGTTGGGTCCTCGATCTATTGCACAGCCGGTTCATCCGTGCCGGAAGAGTTCTTGTGAAACCGGTTCTCTCCGACACAGGCCTTCATGTCCTCGCGGCGGAACCAGACAGCGCGCCCGCATCGAAGGGGTGCATTGCCTGAGGTGAAGACGATCTGCTCGTCGCCGCGCATGCGCAGAACCTCATGCGGAAGAATCAACGGTCGGCGGCTGAGCTGCTTTGATCGCGACCTCGACGATCCCTTCATTCCGGACGAGCGATTGGTTTGGTCGACCTCGACTGTGGTGTCACCGCATCGTTTGGAGATGTAGTCTGCAGTATCAGGATCGTTGATCGCCGCGAACGAAATCCACGACGCGGATTCGAACCATTTGCTCGTCGCATCACGCCCGCCATAAGCCTCGCGCATCTGGCCGAGCGACTGGAAGATCATCGTCAGCGTGATGCCGTATTTGCGGCCTGCATCGCGCGCGGTTTCGAGGATGCGCAGATAGCCGAGACGTGCCACCTCGTCGAGCAGGAAAAGGGTGCGATCCTTCACATCGCCGTTGCGGTTATAGATTGCGTTCAGCAGCGAACCGATGACGACGCGCGCCAAGCCCGGATGGGCTTCCAGCACTTTCAGATCGAGCGCGATGAAAATGTCAGTCTCGCCGTCTGCGACCTCGTCGGTCGAGAAACTGTCGCCGGACACCAGACCGGCATAGTTGGGATAGGACAGCCAGTGTGTTTCCTTGACTGCATTGGCATAGACACCGGAAAATGTCTCCGGCGTCATGTTGACGAAGACGGAGACATTCTCCTTCACGAAATCCGAATCCGACCCTTCATAGATCTTCGTCAAACGAGCTCGAAGCTTCGGCTCGGGTTCGGACAGATTGGCGCGAACCTGGCGCAGCGTCTGGTCTTTTTCATCGGTGTGTCCTGACAGGCAGACGTCGGCGATCAAAGCCGTCAGGAGTTGCATCGCCGAGGCTCTGAAGAAGTCGTCGCGGGCAGATGCCGTGCGTGCATTGTCGGTCATGATCCACGTCGCGACGGCGACGATATCCTCTTCCTTGGTATTGCCATGACGACCGATCCAGTCGAGCGCGTTGAAGCCGACACCAGACGCTGTTGGATCGAGCACGATCACCTTGCGGCCGGCCTGACGTCGATGTTCGGAAACCATCGGCGCGACCTCGCTCGACGGATCCAGCACAACGAGACCGCCGCCCCATTTGAGCGCGGTTGGGATCGTCACCGAGGTCGTCTTGAATCCACCGGATCCGGCAAAGACGATGCCATGCGACGATCCGAAGGAACCATCAAAGCAGAGCAGCGGTGACTTGCCGCCGGCACCCCAGCTTTGCGGTTCATCAGCGCGAAACTGCATTGTGGAAACACTATCGCGATCGACGCGGTATCGCTCGCCGATGACGATCCCACCGTGCTCGGGAAACAGCTTTGCAGCCTCCTGCATTTTCATCCAGTCAGCATCCCCGTGGACAGCGCGCCGACCACCGATCCGTTTCGGGGCTGCCATTGCGAAGGCGGCATTCCCCTTGACCGCAACCCGCAAAGCGAAGACGCTTCCGATGAAGGCCAGGCCCGCGCCAATCATCGTTGCCGGATCGGCATAGGCGAGAACCGATTGCCCGGCTGGCACGTTGCTGGCGATAGCGGCCAGGCGGATTGCCTCGCGTACAATGGCGATGATGATGACCACAGCACTTCCAGCGAGCACGCTCCGACCGGCGACCTTGATATTCGTCGAGCCATTTGCGGCGAACAGCGCAACAACGCCGATTGCGGTTGCCGCGACGTAGGGCAGGGCGAGACCAGCCCTTCCTAGCATCAGCTTAGCCTGCGCTGTTGTTCCGAGCGCCGCCACCCGATGTTCCGTGCCTGATATCAGGATCATGGCTGCGACCATGATTGCCGCGGGCAGGATTGCCAGAAGCAGCCTATTCGCCGTCATTGCCGAAGGCCTCCGCGCCGATTGCCATCAGTCGAGCCTTCTCTATCTCGTCGCCCTTGATCCGCCTGCCGGCATCGATCAGCAGGCCGAGGAGCAGAGCACGCTTCTCGTAGCGCAGCCCGGCCTTGACGATCAGGCCGCCGAGCTCGATCTTCTCCCGCGTGTCTTTCTTGCGCGCATCTGATGTCATCGCTTTAGCCATGCGCTCAAACCTCACCAGCCCCGCCCGCATCCGCGCCAGGCGCGAGCGCCGCCGACGTCCCGCTTGCGGTTCGGCCATCTCCAGCGTCTTTCTTCCCGGTCGCAAGACCTTTGCCTCCGCGAAACCGTTTGGCGACGTCCTCGAAGGCCGCCTGAAGCTCTGCCTCGTCAATCTCGATTTCCCCCAGACCGGCCTTGAGTGCGATGCGCCCGATGCGTTCGGCCTCACGGGTCTCGGCCTGCTTCAGCTGATCCTGCAATCTGGCGATTTCTTCCCTGATCTTCGATGACGGTTTCTTCATTCCGGTTGCTCCTTTGAAGTCTGGGCGTTGCACTTGTGACGCCCAGATTCTTCCGGATGTGCCTGAATTGAAATCTGCAGATCTGCAGATCGCCAAGGGCGATGCTTTTGTGAATGATCCCGCCGTTCCGAAGGAATGGCTCCAAGGGCGCAATTATACGTCGCGATGCGACGCGTTGCTTCTCGGTCCGGTGAGACCGGGCTCTACCGCCACTCCCGACGAACTTGGTTCTAACCGGAAGCGCTCTTCGCCGTGGCCATCGCCCATTTCTCAGCCAACATCGTCAGCCGCGGCTCGGGCCGCAGCGCGGTGCTCTCTGCCGCCTATCGGCACTGCGCGAAGATGGAGTACGAGCGCGAGGCCCGCACCATTGATTACACCCGCAAGCAGGGCCTGCTCCACGAGGAATTCGTGCCTCCAGCCGATGCCCCGAAATGGGTTCGTTCACTGGTCGCTGATCGGTCTGTCGCCGGAGCGTCGGAAGCCTTCTGGAACACGGTCGAAGCTTTCGAGAAACGTGCCGATGCACAGCTTGCCCGTGACCTGACGATTGCCTTACCCCTGGAACTTTCGGCGGAGCAGAACATCGCCCTGGTCCGGGATTTTGTCGAGAAACACATCCTGGCGAAGGGCATGGTCGCCGATTGGGTTTATCACGACAATCCCGGCAATCCGCATATCCACCTGATGACGACATTGCGGCCGCTCTCCGACGACGGGTTCGGGTCGAAGAAAATCGCTGTCATCGGAGAGGACGGCCGGCCGGTGCGAACGAAATCCGGCAAGATCCTTTACGAACTCTGGGCCGGATCGACCGATGACTTCAATGTGTTGCGAGACGGATGGTTCGAGCGGTTGAACCATCACCTGGCGCTTGGCGGTGTCGATTTGCGCATCGATGGCCGCTCCTACGAGAAGCAGGGTATCGATCTTGAGCCCACCATCCACCTTGGCGTCGGGGCCAAGGCGATCGAGCGCAAGGCGGAGCAAAGGGGTGTTCGCCCGGAACTGGAACGGGTCGAGCTGAACGAGCAACGACGCTCGGAAAACACCCGCCGGATCCTGCGCAATCCTGCCATCGTGCTCGACCTGATCACTCGAGAAAAGAGCGTCTTCGACGAACGCGATATAGCGAAGGTCTTGCATCGCTATATCGACGACCCCGCGCTCTTCCAGCAATTGATGTTGAAGATCATCCTGAACCCGGACGTGTTGCGGCTGCAGCGCGAGACGATCGATTTCGCCACCGGCGAAAAGCTGCCGGCGCGCTATTCGACGCGGGCGATGATCCGGCTGGAAGCGACGATGGCGCGGCAGGCGATGTGGCTGTCGAACCGGGAGGGAAGGGGCGTTTCCCACTCCGCTCTGGACGCTACGTTCAAGCGGCATGAACAGCTGTCCGATGAGCAGAAAGCGGCGATCGAGCGCATTGCAGGACCTGCCCGGATCGCCGCGGTTGTCGGACGCGCCGGCGCCGGCAAGACCACGATGATGAAGGCGGCCCGCGAAGCGTGGGAGCTGGCTGGATATCGTGTGGTCGGCGGAGCGCTTGCCGGCAAAGCCGCCGAGGGTCTGGAAAAGGAAGCCGGAATCGAGAGCCGCACGCTTGCGTCATGGGAGCTGCGCTGGAACCGAGGCCGTGATGGTCTGGACGACAAGACGATCTTCGTCATGGACGAGGCCGGCATGGTTGCCTCGAAACAAATGGCGGGCTTCGTCGATGCCGTGGTCAGGTCGGGCGCGAAGATCGTGCTGGTCGGTGATCCGGAGCAGCTTCAGCCGATCGAGGCCGGGGCCGCTTTCCGCGCCATCGTCGATCGCATTGGCTATGCCGAACTCGAAACCATCTATCGCCAGCGCGAGGGCTGGATGCGCAAGGCGTCGCTCGATCTCGCACGCGGCAATGTCGAAAAGGCGTTGAGTGCTTATGGTGCCAATGTCAGGATTACGGGCGAGCGTCTGAAGGCCGAAGCTGTCGACCGCCTGATCGCCGACTGGAACCACGGCTACGATCAGACGAAGTCGACCTTGATCCTCGCCCATCTGCGCCGCGATGTTCGCACGCTCAATGTCATGGCCCGCGAAAAGCTCGTCGAACGCGGCATTCTCGGAGAAGGCCATCTGTTCCGGACCGCCGACGGCGAACGCCGTTTCGACGCTGGCGACCAGATCGTCTTCCTGAAAAACGAGGGATCGCTAGGCGTCAAGAATGGCATGATCGGACATGTCGTAGAGGCCGCAGCAAACCGCATCGTCGCAACGGTGGGCGAGGGCGATCAGCGGCGCCAGGTGATCGTCGAACAGCGGTTCTACAACAATCTCGATCACGGCTACGCTACGACGATCCACAAGTCCCAGGGCGCCACCGTTGACAGGGTCAAGGTGCTCGCTTCCCTGTCTCTGGATCGGCATCTGACCTATGTGGCGATGACCCGCCATCGCGAGGATCTGCAGCTCTACTACGGAACGCGGTCCTTCTCCTTCAATGGCGGGCTGGCCAAGGTTCTCTCCCGAACGAACGCCAAGGAGACGACGCTCGATTACGAGCGCGGCCAGCTCTATCGCGAGGCACTGCGCTTCGCGGTGGCCCGCGGCCTTCACATCGTGCAGGTCGCTCGCACCTTGGTACGCGACCGGCTCGACTGGACACTGCGCCAGAAAGCAAAACTGGTCGATCTCGGCCAGCGTCTTACCGCCTTGGCCGTCCGCCTCGGGGTCACTCAATCCCTACACACTCAACCGATGAAGGAGGCCGCTCCCATGGTCGCAGGCATCAAGACATTCTCAGGCTCGGTAGCCGATACGGTCGGTGACAGGCTCGGTGCAGATCCGTCCCTGAAGCGGCAATGGGAGGAGGTCTCGGCGCGCTTCACTTACGTTTTCGCCGATCCTGAAACCGCCTTCCGCGCGATGAACTTCGATGCGGTTCTGGCAGACAAGGAGGTGGCGAAGCAGATCTTGCAGAAGCTGGAGGCTGAGCCGGGATCTATCGGTCCAATGAAGGGCAAGACCGGCATTCTCGCCACCAAGTCGGAGCGCGAGGCGCGTCGCGTCGCCGAGGTGAATGTGCCTGCTCTCAAGCGCGATCTTGAGCAATATCTTCGGATGCGCGAGACTGCTAGACTGAGAGTTCAGGCGGACGAGCAGGCGCTTCGCCAAAGGGTCTCGATCGACATTCCGGCGCTATCGCCGGCAGCGCGCGTCGTGCTGGAGCGGGTGCGTGATGCAATAGACCGCAACGATCTGCCAGCGGCGATGGCCTACGCGCTCAGCAATCGTGAAACCAAGCTCGAAATCGACGGTTTCAACAAAGCCGTTACCGAACGGTTCGGGGAGCGGACGCTGCTGAGCAACGCCGCGCGCGAGCCCTCCGGAAAGCTGTACGAAAAGCTTTCCGAGGGTATGAAGCCGGAGCAGAAGGAGCAGCTAAAACAAGCCTGGCCGGTTATGCGCACGGCGCAACAGCTCGCGGTCCACGAGCGCACTGTCCAATCACTGAAGCTGGCCGAGGAACAGCGGCTCACACAACGCCAGACGCCGGTACAGAAACAATGAGGCAGAGACGAGTTCTGCTGTTTCTGACCGGCTCCGCCGTCATCATATCCACACTGGCGGCGGCTGCGTTCACGGGTGGCTATCGGCTGAATCTGACCCCAAGCGAACCGCTCGGCCTCTGGCGCATCGAAAAGCTTCAGCGTCCCGTCGCTATCGGCGATCTGGTGTTTTTATGCCCACCCATGACAGCCGTCTTCGCAGAAGCACGGCGGCGCGGATACCTGCGCCGAGGGCTGTGCCCCGGTGGAGTTGCGCCGCTGATCAAGACAGTTGCGGCGCTCCCTGGGCAGCGTGTCGAAATCACCGATCACGTGCTGATCGATGGTCGCTCGGTTCCCGCGTCGTATGTCCGCGGAAGGGACGGCGACGGCAGGGCGTTGACGTCTCACCCCGGCGGTGTCGTGCCGCCGCATCATCTGTTCCTTCACTCCTCCTTTGCGAGCTCCTATGATAGTCGATATTTTAGCCCGGTTCCGGATTCAGGTCTTCTCGGCCTGGCGCGGCCCGTCTTCACCTTCGACCCGGGATCGCAGTGACGATCATCTGACTGATCGCTCGAAATCCATCCTCCCAATCATTGCGTCCATGGCCGTTGGGTGGATCGGCTGGAGCGGGGAGGTGCTTCTTCTCCCGCTCGCCACGTTCTTTCCTTTGCTCTGGGCAATGGCGCCGTCACGTACGATCGTCGCACTTGTTGCGGCGGGCTATTTCCTGGCGGCCTCCCGCGGATTGCCGCAGGGCGTGGCCAACTTCTATGCCGCCGATCTTTGGCCCGGGTTGGTGCTTTGGGTGATGGCTTGCGTCTCGTTTGTTGGCGCGCATGCCGCACTCTGGATGAAGCGTCGTGACGAATTCGCGTCCGGGAAGAGGGGTGCGGATTCGGCGAGGGCAGTGCGCTATCTATCGGCGATGGCGCTGACGGGGCTGCCGCCGTTCGGTATCACTGGTTGGGCGCATCCCCTGACAGCTGCCGGTGTGTTGTTTCCCGGCTGGGGATGGTTTGGACTGTCCGCGATGGCGACCGGCCTGCTCATCATGACGACAAGGCTTTGGCCGGCCGCAGCCGTCATCCTTGGAGGATTCTGGCTCTGGTCCGCCGCGACGTGGACGGAACTGAAACTACCTTATGCATGGAGGGGCGTCGACCTTCAGCAAGCTCAAAGCCTCGGTCGTGACGGATCGCTTCAGCATCACCGTGACCTGATCGCAACGGTGCACCGGAGAATTGCTGCGTATCCGGACACGCATGTTGTGGTGCTGCCGGAAAGCACGCTCGGCTTCTGGACGCCCACGGTCGAACGTGTCTGGCGGGAGGTCCTGCGGGGATCCGATCTCACCGTTATCGCAGGTGCTGCAGTCGTTGATCCCAAGGGCTATGACAATGTCATGGTGGTGATCTCGGCCGACGCCGCTGATGTCCTCTATCGCGAGCGCATGCCTGTCCCGGGCTCGATGTGGCAGCCCTGGTTGCAATGGACCGGGCAGGGTGGCGGCGCGAAAGCAGACTTCTTCGGCAATCCGGTGGTCGAGGTTGACGGAGTGAGGATCGCGCCGCTGATTTGCTACGAGCAGCTTATCCTTTGGCCGATCCTGCAATCGATGCTGCACGCGCCCGAGGTGATCGTTGCCGTTGGCAATGGCTGGTGGACGGAAAACACCTCGATCGTCGCCATCCAGAAAGCGAGCGTCTCAGCCTGGGCAAGACTCTTCGGCCTGCCCGTTGTTATGGCGTTCAACACATAAGGAGTACCCAAGATGTTCGATGCCGTCCTTATACAACAATGCGCCGATCCTACCCTGAAGCCCGCGATCGTCGAGCAGTTTATCACCCGTGCCGGATCGCAGGACCCTCTCGCCATCACCGTGCGCTCCGGCAACCGCGTCGTGCTGGTGCCGAAGCCAACAACGGCGGAGGAGGCACTGGCTGTGATCCGCAACAATCTCGGTCGCAACACCGTTCGCGTTGGGATCACACAATATCCAGCAGGCGTCGGCATCGTCGAGGCTGGCCAGTTAAAGCCGGATATGGTTGAGCCTTGTGAGAATATCCGCATGGGGACGGCGCTCTTCGCCAAGGTCTTTCGCATCGTTTTGGAATGGTATGGCAATCCCACAGCGAAAGAAGTCCTGCCACAGGTCATGGATGATGCGGTCCTTGCCTGGCAGACCGGGTATTTCGAAGGAGTGGCTGTGTTTCGCGCGGAGGATCCGGGGCAGGAGAAAATTGCTAGGCCTGAAGCGGTCGATCCCGTAAAGCCCGACCAAAGCGGTGCCTCTGAAAACGACGACGGTGCGACCGAAGTTGGACCTGATTCGAACAAGGCAGGCATCAGGATCGACCTTTCCGGGATCGGTGCAAGGCCGTGAATCCTGGCAGTCTGCAGATCTGCAAGGCGATTGTTTTCCATTGCCCTAGCGGAAACAGTCTGGAGCTTTTATAAGACAAGGTAGGGCGGTACGCGCCGCCCAGGGGTGTGGAAACCCTTACTCGGCGGTTGGTGTCGGCCGATGCGACACCAGAATCCTCTGGCCATTGGCCGGTGGGCCTGCGACGTATGTCCAGGTGCTCCGGTGCTAAAGGTCGCAGGACTGTCCGAGTACAGTTTCCAACCCCCGGCTTGGGATCAGAGATTAACGTTTGCGGGGGCGCACCGCAGACTATATCTAAGGGTTGGATCACCTATGGATTTGAAAGATTCAGCAGTGTCGGACACATGTGAATTGCGCCCGGTGATCGGGCTGACGCGCGGGCTGCCAAACTCGGACATCGAGACTTTGACAGTAAATGCCATTCGGCTGCACAGGCAACTCGTCGAAAAGGCGGATCAGTTTTTCCAGGCGCTGCCGGAGGATTATCAGACTGGAAAATCGGTCGGTGGCGATCAGCATCTCGAATACATCGAAGCGATGATCGAGATGCATGCGCAGATGAGCGCAGTTAGCGCACTGGTTGGCGTTCTGGGCTACATCCCGAAGGTGTCGGTCAATTGAGAATTCCCGGCTAGATGAGGCCAGCACGGATAGCCAGTGCCACCAGGTGCGGCATCGTATGGATCTGGAAGCGTTTTCTCGCCTCTTCCAGTTTGCTTTTCACGGAATTGTATTTGACGCCTTCGAGATCGGCGGCTTCTTCCATCGTCTTGCCGACTGAGATCCAGTTGAGGTACGCGGCCTCCTTCGGGTCGAGCCAGGCCGGGTGCTGTGCAGTCGGCGTTAGGGGCAACAGGGTCATGCGGGTGTGCAGCTGCCCAACAGCGGCGGCCGCGGCGACTGGATCGATATCGCGTCCGAGGTCAACTGAGAATTTGTCAGAGGCGAGCGTGAACATGGAAGTCGATCCGTTGGCCGCTCGAATGGGGACGGTGACTCCAGAGCGGATCCCGAAATCCGCGGCCTGGTCTAAGAACGCCCGCTCCTGCTTGGACAGGTGCCGCCGTTCATCCTCTCCGCTCCAAGTGAACACTCGCTTCAGAGACTTTGCGCGGTTTACGATTGGGTCGATTGCCTCGAATTTGCGATTAAAATATATCGAACGCCACTCGGAAGGATAATTTGATAAGGCGATCGTGTGCCCCGGCCGGATGTATAAATAGGCATAGCTAGAGAAGCCCGCTTCGTGGGCAAGACGGATGAGAGCATCCTTGAGAACATTCTCGTCGCCCCGAAGCGCAGCAAGATCGATTAGCTTGTCCAGCCAATGTTGCATATTTTACTCCGTAATTTGTCAGGTAGGACAGGTCACGAGGTGCACGCAAAAACATATTCAAATTCTAATACAATCCTAAGTTGCATAATCCAGTTTATGGAACTCGGCTATCTCAGTCCCAAAAGAGATTGTTTTCAAAGCCAGTAGCACACTTGATCGGAAGTTACTATCATTTCAATACTATATACTCCGGATAGCATGATCAAGAGAGTGCTCGCGTATTTCTATTCGCCCAGGTCAGCCGCTCCCGTCGATCGCACAGTTGCAGCATCCTGGGGTTAAAACATCTGACAACGTGATGGCCAGACGCCGTGATGGCATCGCTTACGATATACTCCGGCGGACAGACTGAGGCGTTGCGCCTGTCCATATTCGAAACGCCCTGACAAATGAGTTCGCATCTTCGAAGCCCAGCAGCAAAGCGATCTCGGCACTCGACATCGCGGTCTTGCGCAAATAGTGATCCGCTAGCGACGATCGCACAGAATCGAGGGTTCGTTGGAACGATGTGCCCTCCTCCTGTAGCCTTCGCTGCAGCGTGCGGCTCCCTACCCCTAATCTTTTGCCGACCGATTGCATGGACACATCACCGGCTGGCAGTGCTTCGAGCAGTGCGCTCCTGACCCTTTCGACCATGCTTGCGGTCCGATCTAGATCAGCTAGCCTTTGGCGCAAGGAAGGCTCGAAAAATAGCCAGATTTTGTGGTTCTCAGTCAAGAACGGACGATCAAAGTCTGCTGCGTCGAACACCAGGGCCGCCAGCGTCGCATCTTCGACCGGGACGCCGAAGAAGTCTTCGTACAAGACAGTGTCTCTCTCGGGCGCATCCGTCGAAAGTGGCCAAGCGACTTTAAGCGGCTTCACGGCGGTGCGCGTTGCAAGGCGTGCAAGTTGGACGAAGAAAACCAGCTTGAATGCCAGGAACACGGCGGGCGGTGGTTTTGTCTGGTCGAGGAAGTCGATTATAACAGTTGCCCGCGCTGCTGTCCGCTCGACTTGTATTGTCATAGGGGCAATCAACCGGACATACTGCGCTATTCGCTCAATGGCGTTGCCGAGGTTGGCGCTGCACAAGGCGGCGAACAACTCGGGATCAAACCAGTCGCTGGTCATGACCTTCGCAATCCGCAAGGGAGCAGGCAAGCCAGGATCGAGGGACCGCGCCTCCTCCTCAATGGCCGTCCAGAGGTTGAAGAACGCGGGTGAGGTCAGGCGAACCTGGTCACGCGCAAACAAGTCACCTGGCAAGTCGGCGCGGCGCAGGATGGGCGGAGCATTCAATCCCGCATCTTGCATCAGTAGTCGCCAACCCGGCCAAACGGCGTAGTCTAGCGTCGAAATCGATCGGCCAGGGGTCATTGGTGGGGTGTCCGTCATCGTTCCATTTTATCCGGCAGATCACGCCAGCACAATCGCGAATGGCGCCAATCTGCATACTCTATACGAGCGGTGCTGCGGCAGCATCCTGCCAATTCCGGGCACGACACCATCACTGAGTTTGGCGCGATCCGCATTTTCTTTGGCATGTTCAGCTAGTGAAAAGACGAAGCATGCGAGGCATATATGTCTCACGAAAACATCTAACCGCAGTTGCTGCGACTGGAGCTATGACATGTCAAAGACCGTTCTCATCACCGGTGCCTCATCTGGCTTCGGATTGATGCTCGCCAACAAACTTCACGCACAGGGTTTCAAAGTCATCGGCACAAGCCGTGAACCCGAAAAGTATGCGGGCAAAGCCCCTTTCAAGCTGATCCGTCTGGATATCGACGATGACGCGTCGATCGAGGCCCTTCCGGGTGAGCTTTTTCAGCATGTGAAGCAGCTGGATGTCCTGGTCAACAATGCCGGCTATATGCTGACGGGCCTTGCCGAAGAGACGCCACTCGACCTGGCGCGAAAGCAGTTCGAAACAAACTTCTGGGGAACCGTGAAGGTTACGAATGCGATCCTGCCATATTTTCGCAAGCAGCGTTCCGGCAAGATCATCACGGTCAGCTCGATCGTTGCCTTGATCGGTCCGCCGAACCTTTCCTTCTACGCGGCTTCGAAGCACGCTGTTGAGGGGTATTTCAAGGCGCTGCGCTTTGAGCTGAATCCTTTTAACATCAAGGTCAGCATGGTCGAGCCGGTCTGGTTCAAGACCAATCTCGGCAGCAACGCGATCAAGGCGGTGGCCGGCACCATCGCCGACTACAATACCTATCGGAAGCAGGCCAATGCTGCGACCCAGAAGGGCATTGACGATGCTGAGAAGCCGGACGCCGTCGTCAAGAAGATCGCCGACCTGATCGCGGCAAAGGAACCCAAGTTCAGCAATCCGGTCGGCAAAATGACCGGCATGTTCCTGTTCCTGCAGACCTATGCGC
This sequence comes from Agrobacterium sp. 16-172Ci, assembly GCF_053522725.1. Lineage (NCBI taxonomy): Bacteria > Pseudomonadati > Pseudomonadota > Alphaproteobacteria > Hyphomicrobiales > Rhizobiaceae > Agrobacterium > Agrobacterium sp. 16-172Ci. The sequence continues at coordinate 1,242 of NZ_JBNWBW010000027.1, read as the reverse complement.
CGAAGATGTTCGAAGGCTCGATCCTCAAGAGCGTGTCGAAGGCGGCCTGACCCAAACTCTCGATTAGCGTTGTCAGATGAACTGGATGCACGTTATGAAAACGTATCTCTCTTCCCAGAGCCTAGTCGGCGGCCACTCGCGTCGCGAAGCCTTGCGCGTGGGAGGGGCTGCGGCTGCGCTGGCTGGCTTCTCCATAGCGGGACTTGCTTGGCCTTCGGCCACGATGGCCAGCGCGAAACCTCTAACTGCGGCGACAACGCATTTCATCGAAGTGGGCGGCCGCAAACTCGCTTACCAATCGGCTGGCGCGGGCAAGCCGATTATCCTGGCTCACCGCTTCCGCGGCGTTCTGGGTCTTTGGGATCCGGCATTCATCAATGCGCTGGCTTCGCAGGGCTTCCAGGTCGTGACCTTCGACTATTCCGGTATGGGTCTTTCGACAGGCGAGAAATCCTACAATCCGATGTCTCTTTTGAAGGATACCAAGGATCTTATCGACGGGCTTGGCCTGAAGGACGTGGTGATCGGCGGATGGTCGTATGGGGCTATTGTTGCGGAAATCTATGTGGCCATGTTCGGCGCGTCGGTCAGCCATGCTGTTCTGATTGCGGGCGTTCCGCCAGGCAAGCTGGTAAAGTCGGGTGAGCAGCGCTTCCTCGATGTGGGAACGCAGGGACCAGCGACGCTCAAGCAATATACCGAGCTGTTCTTCGAACCCAATGATGCGGCAAGCCGCGCAGCATCGAAACAATCGTTCGATCGGATCTTCTCCGACGAAAACATCAGAAGCCCCGATGTGCCGGCAGACTGGGCAAAGCAGCAAGTTCCCGCGTCACCGCCAAATCCGGTAATCCCCTCCGAGGATGTACTGAATGCGCTGAAGCACACCAACGTGCCTATCCTGCACCTGAATGGCGACCACGACATCTCGTTCCCGGTCGAAAACTGGTACGCCCTCAACGGGGAGTTCCCCACGCTCAGCCTGATCACCTATCCGCGCGCCGGCCATGGGGCACATTTCCAGTACCCGGAACTCGCCGCATCTCAGATCGCGGCCTTCATAAGAAACACGAAGAAGGTCTGACGACAACGACGGCGAGGCAATTCATCCGAAGATCCGCAGCTTTGAGGATCGCGAGTAAAGGAGCACACTATGAAGAACTATCTATGCAAGTTCATTCCGCCTCGGGATGATTTTCTGGCGACGATGAGCGATGACGAAAAGACGTGGATGGCCGGGCA
>NZ_JBNWBW010000026.1:0-90770 GCF_053522725.1 Agrobacterium sp. 16-172Ci | reverse complement strand
GCACGGACGGCGAGTTTGAGTGCAAACACGGCGATACCGTCTTCATCACGCCCGATGACACCAAGATCCACAGGTTCGATGAAAAGGGTGTGGCGATATCGGCCTGAGCCTCACGCCTCCCCGATCCTGACGCCATTCCGATCAAAGACATGCAGCTTTTCCTGCGGGAAATCGACCCGCAGGGACTTGCCCGGCTGCAACAATTCCCGGTCTGAAGAAAACAGCTTGAACGGCAATCCATGCACGGTGAGGTGCAGGATAACGCCGAGGCCGGTCGGCTCGACCAGATCGACCGTCGCTTCCACACCGCCTTCAACCGGCGCGACGGTCACATGTTCCGGGCGGATACCGAGCGTGACCGGTTCGCCATCGGCCCGCTTCACATCGCGGCCAAGCGCCAGACGCGTGCCGTCACCCAGCACGACGAAACTGCCGCCATTCTCCTGCACGAGCCGTCCTTCGAGGAAATTCATGCCGGGCGAACCGATGAAGCCAGCGACGAAAAGATTGGCGGGACGATCATAAAGATCGAGTGGCGCGCCGATCTGCTGCACATGGCCGGCATTCATGGCGACGATACGTGAGGCAAGCGTCATCGCCTCGATCTGGTCGTGGGTGACGTAAACCGAGGTAGCACCAAGATCGGCATGCATGCGTTTGATTTCGGCACGCATCTGCTCGCGCAACCGCGCATCGAGGTTGGACAGCGGCTCATCGAACAGGAAGGCCTTTGGCTGGCGCACGATGGCGCGGCCCATGGCGACGCGCTGGCGCTGGCCACCGGAGAGCGCCTTCGGGCGGCGGGCGAGATAGGGATCGAGGCCGAGTTTTGCCGAAGCACCGGCGACCGCCGCCGCGATGCTTTCCTTCGGGCTGCGGCGCAGGCGCAGGCTATAGCTCATATTGTCGGCAACGCTCATATGCGGATAGAGCGCATAGGACTGGAACACCATGGCAATATCCCGATCCTTAGGCCGGCGATCATTGACACGTTCACCGTCGATGGACAGGTCGCCGGACGTTATCTCTTCAAGGCCGGCGATCATGCGCAGCAGCGTCGATTTTCCGCAGCCGGAGGGACCGACGAGCACGATGAACTCGCCATCCCTGATATCAAGATCGACGCCATGCAGCACGGCGAGGTCGCCATAGGTCTTGCCGACATTCTTCAACTCGATGGAAGCCATGGGATTATCCTTTCACCGCGCCGGCTGTCAGGCCCTGCACGAGATAACGTTGAATGAGCAGGAAGAAGAGGCAGGCCGGAATGAGCGCCAGAACGCCCGCCGCCATCATCTGCCCGAAATCGACGGAGAATTTCGAAACGAAGGTCAGAAGGCCAACCGGGAAAGTGGCGCTCTGGTTGCCGGAGATCAGCATCAGCGCAAACAGAAGCTCGCTCCACGCGGCGGTGAAGACGAAACCAAGCGTCGCGGCAATGCCCGGCAGCGTCAGCGGCAGGATGATCTGGCGGAAGGCCGTAAACCGGCTTGCCCCATCGATCATCGCCGCCTCTTCCAGATCCTTCGGAATGCCATCGAAGAACGACTGCATCAGGAAGGTGGCAAAAGGCACGTTGAAGGCGGTGTAGACGATGACGAGGCCCGTCAGGCTGTTGGTGAGTCCCAGCGGCGACAGCATCTTGAAGATCGGCGCGACCAGCATGACCAGCGGAAACATCTGGGTGATCAGCATGAGCGCCACGATCCAGTATTTGCCCTTGAAACGGAAGCGCGACAGCGCGTAACCCGACAGCGAGGAGAGTATCGTTACGGCAATTGCCGTGGAGCCCGCGACGATGACGCTGTTCTTAAAAAACGTCGGGAAGGCACTGTTTTCTATGACGAAACGATAATGATCCCATGTCGCCCGCGATGGCCACATCCTGACACCTTCGCTATAGAGCAGATCGTTCGGCGTGACGGACACCTTCAGCAGCCAGAACAGTGGGAACAGCGCAAAGGCGATATAGGCAAGGATCGCCAGACGATGGGCAAGGGTGAGAAATATCCTTGATGTCATCGGTCAGTCCTTCTCGATCAGGCGCTGGCGCAGCAGCACGATCAGCATGGAATAGGCAAGCAGCAGCACCAGCAGCACCAGCGCAATGGCCGAGGCATAACCGAAATCCAGACGCCGGAAGGCCTGGGTGAAGATGTAGCTGGCGACAATCTGCGTGCGGTCGGCCGGTCCGCCATTGGTCATGACGATGATGAGATCGGCGAAATTGGCGATCCAGACGGTGCGCAACAGGATGGTGATGGCGATGGTGGGCGCCAGAAACGGCAGGGTGATGGAGGTGAAGCGCTGCAGCGGGTTTGCCCCGTCAATTTCCGCCGCCTCATAAAGATCGCGCGGGATGGCCTGAAGTGCCGCAAGCAAAGTGATGGCGAAGAAGGGAATGCCCCACCAGACATTGGCGATGATCGGCCCCCACATGGCAAGCTGCGGATCGGCGAGGATATTGTTAGGCGCGGATAACAGCCCGAGCGAGACCATCCAGTGCGGTAGCGGCCCGATGACCGGATTGAACAGCCACGCCCAGTTGAGACCGGCAAGGAAGGTGGGCACGGCCCATGGCAGGAATACCAGCGCCTGCGCCAGCCCCCTGCCCGCAAAGGGTTTATCGAGCAGCAGCGCCAGAATGAGGCCGAAGAAGAATTGCAGGAAAACCGAAGCGCCTGTCCACCACAGCGTGTTTTTCAGCGCCCGGTAAAAGGCCGCATCCTGCGACAGCGCCTCCAGATGTTTGAGGCCAACGAAACCCCCGGAAAATGGATTGAGCAGCTGCACATCGCGAAAGGCATAGGAGAGGCCAAGCACCAGCGGCACCAGCATAACGGCGACGATGAGCACCAGCACGGGCGCGCTGTAAAGCCACGGTTCGGCCCAATCGGCAAACCGCCGCATCGCGGGCTTGCCAGCCGGTTTGCGCGCAGCCACCGGCCCGGCGCCATGGGCATAGGACATTGTATCGCTCCCTGATCGGACGACGGAACGGACGGGTTTTCCAGCCTCTCGGCTTACCGGTCCGAAAAATTGCGAGGAAAAGGCCTGTCGCAGCGAAGGCCGGCAAGACCCGCCGCACGGGCATTTGCGCCCGCGCAGCCGGTCAATGTCGTTACTTCGAGGCCAGGAACTTCTGCTGCGCCTTGGTCATGTAATCAGCCCATTGCTTGGCAAGGTCTTCCGGCGTGATATCGCCGAGCAGCGCTTCCTGCGACGTCTTGATCACAAGCGAATCCTTGAAGAAGGCGAATTCCTCGAGATAGGTCGGCATCGTCGTCGGCACGGCGTTCTTGTCGGCCAGCTCGTCGAACCAGCCCTTGAACTGCTCGCTGGCATAGAAGGGGTCCTTCTCCGCCGACTTGTGCACCGGCAGCGCACCGGTCTTCTTGTTCCACTCGATATTACCTTCCGGCCCTTCAAGCGTCTCGATCAGCTTCCAGGAAAGGTCCTTGTTTTCGGATTTCGACATCATCGACCAGCCGGCGAAACCGATCGTCGGGAAGGTCTTGCCGTCGGGGCCCTTGGGCATGGTCATGACGCCGAAATCTTCCGGCTTCATGCGCTGGGCAATGGCAATCAGCGCATCCGGGTCCTGATCGAGGAAGGCGCAGGTGCCGGAATAAAAGCCGGCAACGATCTCGTTGAAGCCCCAGTTGACGCTGTCCTTCGGCGCGTAACCGTTCTTGTAGAGATCGATCACATAGGTCAGGCCCTTCACCCAGCCGGGGCTGTCGAAGGTGGAGGTGCCGTCCTTGGTGAAGAACTCGTTCGAACCGGCCATGGATGCTCCGAACATGACCCAACCATTGAGGCCGCCCGGGCCGCCGCGAAGGCAATAGCCATATTTGCCGGGAAGGGCCGCGACCTTCTTCGAGGCGTCGGCGAATTCATCAAGCGTCTTCGGCGGCTCCTTCACGCCAGCCTGTTCCAGCAGTTTCTTATTGTAGAACATGGCGCGGAGATAGAAGCCGTAGGGCAGCATATAGGCCGTGTTCTTTACGTCGCGACCGAGTTCGAGCGTGCGCTCGCTGAGCCCTGCCGTGTGTTCCCATTTGGCGAGGTAGGGCTCAAGGCTTTCGAGCATGCCGTTATTGGCGTAGAGCGACAGCCAGGTATCAGGCATTTCCATCACATCGGGAATATCGCCCGCAGAGACCATGGTGGCGAATTTCTGGAAAGCCTCGCTCCATGGAAGCGAGATGATTTCAACCTTGGTGCCGGGATTGGCCGCTTCGAATTTCGAAACGATGCCTTTCAGCGTTTCGGTGCGTTCCGGGCTGGTGATAACTTCCACCAGCTTCAAGGTCGTGTCCGCCAGCGCCGTTCCGGTCATCAGGGCGGTGAAGATTGCTGCTGTTACCAGTTTTTTCATGTCGTTCTCCCCTTTTTTGTCGTCAGTTTAAAAATGCGTCAGGCGGCGGTAGCCGCCTTGATCGCGGGTTCGAGATCGTTCCAGAGGGCTTCCGTGCCCTCCAGCCCGACATGCAGGCGCACCGAACGCGCGCTGATGCCGAAGGTGTGGGCGGAGTTTGGCTGCGCCTTCTGTTCAAGCACCACTTCGCCGGGGACGATCAGGCTTTCATGCCCGCCCCAGGAAACACCCAGTTTGAAAAGCTTCAGCCGGTCGGCAAAAGCGCGCACATCCACGCCTTCCTTGAAAATGAAGGAAAACAGGCCCGACGTGCCGTTGAGACCCCGCGGCAGGCGGTTCGCCAGCCCGGGATGGCAGACGGTTTCCACGACGTCGAGCGCGTGAAGACGCGTTGCGATATCCAAAGCCGAGGCCTGATGCGCCTTCATGCGCAGTGGCAGGGTGCGAAGCCCGCGAATGAGCAGCCAGGCATCAAAAGGCGACATCTTGCCGCCGAGATAGGGATAGGTTTCCGCCCGGATGCGATCAATCATCGCCTTCGAACCGGCCACCACGCCGGAGACCACATCGCTATGGCCGCCAAGATATTTTGATGCCGAATGCACGACGAGATCGACACCCAGCGAAATCGGCTGCTGGAAGACCGGGCTTGCCCAGGAATTGTCGATGACGGTGACGGCGCCATGCCGCTTGCCAATGGCGGCGAGCGCGCCGACATCATGCGCCTCCATCACCCAGCTCGTCGGGCTTTCCATGTAGAACAGCTTTGCGCCCGGCATCGCCTTTTCAACCGCCGCCTCATCGCGGCCGTCAACATAGGTCACCTCGATATTCATGCGCTGCATGAAGGTGCCGAACAGGCGGAACGCATCGGGATAGACATGGCGCACGGCGACGATCCGGTCGCCCGGCGAAACGAAGGAGAGCACGGTGGAGGAAATGGCCGACATGCCGCTTGCAAAACCGAGCGCATCTTCCGCCCCTTCCAGCTTCGCCAGCATCTCTTCGAACAGCCGCACCGTGGGGTTCAGCCCGCGCGTATAGACCGGCCGCACCTTTTCGCCGCGATAGGTGGAGACCATTTCGTCATAGCTGGAAAAGGTGAAAAGCGAGGTCTGCACGATGGGCGGCACCACGGCCTCAAAGGCGTGGGCCTCGTCATGCGCAACGATAAATGAGGCGGGATCGAAGAGATCGTTGCCATGGTTCATTTCGACATGTCCTTTATATCTTCCTCGACGACAGCGAGGATTTTCAGTGTTTCTTCCCGCGCCGTTTCCGCGTCACCGGCGGCGATCGCGTTGAACAGGGTGCGGTGAAAGGGAAAGGAGCGGCTGGCGAAATCCGGCCGGTCAAAGGGTTTCGACCAGAAGCGTTCGAAACCCCCGCGCATCTGCTCCAATAGCTGCTTGAACAGCGAATTATGCGTGGCGTCATAGATGGAGAGGTGAAAGGCGAGGTCCGCCTTGCCAGAGGTTCCCTCCGCCAGATGCACCCGCTCCATCTCATCGAGCCGCGCTTCCATGGTGGCGATATCCTCGGGCGTGCGACGGCGCGCGGCGGCCATGGAGGCTTCCACCTCGATGCCGCGCCGTACTTCCAGCGTCATCAGCAGCGCATCGCGCAGGCTTTCGGCATCGATGGAAATCGGCATATGCACGGTGGCGGCGGAAATCGGCTTCAGCAGATAATTGCCGCTACCCTTGCGGCTGTCGATAACGCCAAGCGCCTGAAACTTGCGAATGACTTCACGGATGGTGGACCGGCCGACGCCCAGCGCCGCCATCAGCTCCCGCTCCGCCGGCAGCCGGTCTCCAGCCTTCAGCCCTGCCCGCTCCACATAGTCGGAAAGCGCGGCCTCGACCTGGCGCACGCGGTCGCTCGGCGGAATCGGCTGCATGAGTTCCCGGCTGGACCTGTCCAAGACGCACCCTCTAAATTGGTCTGACATCTTACCATTTCAAACGGGATGTCGATTGTCAACCGGCAGGCGGCCGTGCGTGCACACCATTCGGTTGGAGTGGCGAAAGAGTACCGTCGCAAGCTAGATACAGGAAAAGGTCAAGACGGGATGGCTGAAGTGAAGAGGTTAAAGCGCCGAATCACGACGACTGATGGCTGCCGGCTAAATCACCGTCGCATGGGAAACGCCACGCGCCAAAGCATCGGCATACTCGTTGCCGACGGTGCCGGAATGCCCTTTGCACCATTCTACAACCACGTGGGGATGCCGCTCCAGCAGGCTGTCGAGCTGCTGCCAGATGTCCCTGTCGGGGATCGGTCTTCGGCGGGTACGCTGATTGGGCGTAATCCGCTTCCAGCCATTGTTGCGCCAGATCGCCCTATATCGGTGGCAGCCTTCGATGACATGAACGGCATCCGTCCAGAGCGTGACAGCCCGTGTTGGCGCCTCGGCGGCAATCCAGGATAGTGCGTTGAGAACGGCGAGGACCTCGAACGTATTGTTCGATGTGCCGACAGTCCTGCCTGAAGCGGAATGAACTTGGCGGCCCGCTTCATGAACCACGAACGCCCATCCTCCGGAGCTGGAAGCATCGTCGAAGGAACCGTCGGTGAAGATGTGAAGCGCATCGGACATGAGGAGGCTTTTTAGCACCGATATGGAAATCGCTAAAGGAAGAGTTCCAGGGCCATTGCATAAACACAAAAGCAGAGAGGGCGGCACAAGCCACCCTCCCCGAACTCACAGCGATATGGTCGAACTTACTGGCCGAGCACAGCCGCCGTGATCGTCTCGATATTGTGGTTGATCATGTCGATATAGGTTGCAGCCGGGCCCTCGGCAGTCGAAAGCGCGTCGGAATAGAGCGTGCCGCCAACCTTCAGGCCGGTTTCGCTGGCGATCTGGTCAATCAGCCGCTTGTCGGTGATGTTTTCAACGAAGATCGCCGAGGCCTTGTCGTGCTTTACCTGATCCACCAGCTTGGCGACATCGGCGGCCGAGGCTTCGGATTCCGTCGATACGCCTTCAGGTGCAAGGAAATTCAGGCCATAGGCATGCTCGAAATAACCGAAGGCGTCATGCGAGGTGATGATGACGCGCTTTTCCGGCGGGATGGCGGCGATCTCGGTCTTCACCTTCTCGTTCAGAGCAGCAAGCTTGGCGATATAGGCATCCGAATTGGCGGTGTAGGTCGCGCAACCGGCCTTGTCGACCTCGCAAAAGGCGCCGGCAATGTTCTTCACGTAGATTTCGGCGTTCTTGATCGACTGCCAGGCATGCGGGTCGAACTCGCCGTGATGGTGATGTCCCTCATGGCCGTGGTCGTGATCATGGGCCTCGGCGGTCTGATGGCTGTGGCCAGCTTCCTCTGCCTTGTGGTCGTGACCTTCCTCTTCCTCGGCTTCCGGATGGGCGTGACCGGCCGGCTCTTCGGAAAGCTTGAGCGGCTCCACGCCCTTGGTCAGCTCCATCACCGGCGCCTTGGTGCCGCTGGTGTCGATCAGCCGTTTCAGGAAGCCTTCGAATTCCAGACCGTTAACCAGCACCACATCCGCCTTGCTGACGGCGACGGCATCGGCCGGGCGGGGTTCATAGACATGGGCGTCGCCATCCGGCCCGACGAGCGTGGTGATTTCGGCGCGGTCGCCGCCGACGTTCTTCGCAAAATCGGCGATGATCGAGAAACTGGCAACGACCTTGAGTTCGGCGGCGGAGGCCTGCGCCATCAGAACCGGGGAGAGGGAAAGAAGGCTGGCGCAGGTGGCCAGACGGAGGCTTTTGAACATGAAGGTTCTCCTTTTTCGAACGCTGTTTTCAGGCCGTCCTGTGACGACCGGAACCGAGAAGATCGCTGAGCACGCCGCGCGTGCCGATGAGGATGGAGAGCGCATAGATGACGCCCGCGGAAAGGATGATCGCCGGGCCGGATGGCAGCGACGCGTGATAGGACAAAAGCAGACCGGCAAAGCAGGACACCATGCCGATGCCGATGGAAATGAAGCACATGGGTGCGACACGGTTGGACCAGAAACGGCTGGCGGCTGCGGGCAGCATCATCAGCCCGACGGAAAGCAGCGTTCCCAGCGCCTGAAAGCCGCCGACCAGATTGAGCACGACGATGGCAAGGAAGAGGAAATGCACCGGGCTGCCCCAGTTGCTGACCGAACGCAGGAACAGGGGATCGAGGCATTCCGCCAGCAGCGCCCGCCAGAAAGTGATCATCACCACCAACGTCACGATGCAGATGCCGCCGATCAGGCCGAGCGCCTCATTGTTCAGCGCCAGCACCGTGCCGAACAGCACATGCATGAGATCGACGCTGGAACCGCGCCATGAGACGAGCAGCACGCCAAGCGCCAGCGAGATGAGATAAAAGGCCGCAAGCGACGCATCTTCCTTCTGGATCGTGAAGCGTGACACAGCACCGGCACCCAGCGCGACCAGAAGGCCGACGGCCAGCCCGCCGATGGTCATGGGCAGGATTTCCAGCCCGTAGAACAGAAACCCGACCGCCGCTCCCGGCAGGATGGCGTGGGACATGGCGTCGCCCGTCAGGCTCATGCGTCGCAGCATCAGAAACACACCGACCGGGCCGCAGCTGACGGCAAGGATCAGCGCACCGGCAAGCGCACGCTGCATGAAGACATATTGGACGAAGGGTTGGATGAAGATATCAGCCATGGACATTCGAATTCGCGTGGGAGTGGGCATGGGAATGGGCGGATGCCGTCTGCGGGCTTGCCCCGACGATCTGCAGCGAGGGCGCCTCGGCCGGCTCGCACCAGGGCGCATTTTCCTCCCACGCCTCGTGGAAATGTCGCGCCTGCCGGATGTTTTCCGCCTGCAGGACCTCGGCCGTCGGACCCAGCCCGACAAGCTTTCGGGCAAGGAACAGGGTCTCCGGAAAATGCTGCCGCACGAGCTGGAAATCATGAAGGACGGCCAGAACCGTGCGCCCCTCCGCCACCCATGATTTGATGAGGACCATAAGGTCGGAAACGGTGCGCTCGTCGACGGCATTGAAGGGCTCGTCAAGCAGGATCAGCTGTGCATCCTGCAACATGGCGCGGGCAAACAGGGCGCGCTGCATCTGCCCGCCAGAAAACGAGTCGATATTGCGCTTTTCAAAACCGGAAAGCCCGACCGCCTCCATCACGCGGCCCATCGCCGCCCGGTCTTCGGGACGGTGGCGGCCAAGCAGGCCGCGTTTCGGCCAGAGACCAAGCGCCACCAGATCCCGTACCTGCGCCGGGAAAGAGCGGTCGAGTTCCGATTGCTGCGGCAGATAAGCGACGGACGTATTTGGGCTTACCCGGCATTCGCCGCCGAGCGGCTTCAAAATGCCGGCAATGCCTTTCATCAGCGTCGATTTTCCCGAGCCATTGGCGCCGACCACCGCAGTGAGCGAGCCTTTGGCGATATCGCCATTCAGATGATGCACGGCCGCGCGGCCGGCATATCCAAGCGTCAGGTTTTTGAAGGCGAGGCACGGATCGCTCATCGATCCCTCCGGGGGCAGGATGTCATTCGATGGCCCTTGATATGTAATGTTATTACATTCGTCAAACGAATATGTAATGAAATAACATTAACTATCGGAAAGATACGTTGTGCTTCGCTTAGCCGCAGCCCTCGCGTTGCGGGACGCTTTTTTTCTGTCGCCCGTTGACAGGCGGCCAATATGTAATGTTATTACGTTACAACACTAAGACGGGGGCAGCACCGAACCCGTCGTTTCCAGATCGTGCGCGTGGCCGCCATGAGGTCCGCGCGAGCGTTGCCAAAGAACGAGGTCCATATGTCACAAAAACTTCCCGTCACCGTGCTTTCCGGCTTTCTCGGCGCCGGCAAGACGACGCTTCTCAACCATATTCTCGCCAATCGCGATGGTCTGCGCGTGGCGTTGATCGTCAATGACATGAGCGAGATCAATATCGACGCCGCACTGGTGCGCGATGGCGGCGCCAATCTCTCCCGTACGGAAGAGCAATTGGTGGAAATGACCAATGGCTGCATCTGTTGCACGCTACGCGACGACCTCCTGACGGAGGTGCGGGCGCTGGCCGAACAGGGCCGTTTCGATTACCTGCTGATCGAATCCACCGGCATCGCCGAGCCGCTTCCGGTCGCCGCGACCTTCGATTTTCGCGATGAAAACGGCCGCAGCCTTTCCGATATCGCGCGTCTCGACACCATGGTGACGGTGGTGGATGCCGCCAATCTTCTCAACGATTACGGTTCGTCCGATTTTCTGGCCGACCGGGGCGAAACGGCGGGCGATGGCGACAACCGCACAATCGTCGACCTTCTGGTGGAGCAGATCGAATTTGCCGATGTCGTCGTCCTCAACAAGATCGGGACTGCCACACCGGAACAGCGGGACGCCGCCCGCAAGATCATTGTCGGGCTGAACCCGGATGCGAAACTCATTGAGGCCGACTTCGGCAAGGTGGCGCTGAAGGAGGTTCTCGGCACCGGCCGTTTCGATTTCGCCAAGGCCGAAGAACACCCCCTGTGGTTCAAGGAATTGCACGGCTTCAAGGACCACATTCCCGAAACCGAAGAATATGGCATCCGCTCCTTCGTTTACCGCGCCCAGAAACCCTTCGACCCCGTGCTGTTCCAGCGCTTCATCGACCGCGCCTGGCCAGGCGTGGTGCGCGCCAAGGGCTTTTTCTGGCTGGCGACACGTCCGCGTTATGTCGGCGAGATCAGCCAGGCCGGCGCATTGGTGCGTACCGGCAAGATGGGCCTATGGTGGTCCGCCGTGCCGAAGGAGCAATGGCCGCGCGAAAAGCAGTTCCTCGATATGATGAAGCCCTATCTCGATCCGGTCTTCGGCGACCGGCGACAGGAAATCGTCTTCATCGGCTCCGACCCGATGAACGAGGCGCGCATCCGCGCGCAGCTCGACGCCTGCCTGATCGATACCGAGGCATTCACACCGGATGCATGGCGGCACCTGCCCGATCCTTTCGCAAGCTGGGACAGGCAGGCGGCTTGATCGATTGCTACCGATGCGGAGCATCCGTAAACCGTCACCCCGGGCTAGGTCCGGGGTCCAGCGCGATCAAGTACCTGATCGCGAGAGACTCTTTTCACGGCGCAGACGCGCCGTGGCTGGATGCCGGATCTAGTCCGGCATGACGGAGGAGAGGCTTCATAGAAAATTCAGCGTCACCAGCGCCAGAACGAGATAACGCCCGACCTTGGCGATGGTGACCAGCAGCAGGAAGACCGGCAGCGGTTCCTTCATGATGCCGGCGGCGACAGTCAGCGGATCGCCAATCAGCGGCGCCCAGCTGATGAGCAGGGACCATTTGCCGTAACGACGATACCAGTTCTGGGCGCGCTCCAGCGCCGCCTCCCCGACCGGAAACCAGCGTTCATGCCGAAAACGCTCGATACCGCGGCCAAGCAGCCAGTTCGCAAAGGAACCGGCGACATTGCCGGCGCTGGCCACGGCGACCAGCAGCCAGACGGGCTGTGATTTCAGAACAATGAGGCCGGCTAGTGCGGCCTCCGACTGCATGGGCAGAATGGTCGCCGCGATAAACGCCGTCAGGAACAAACCCGTATATACCGCTAGATCGGCCATCGCCCGCCCTTCATCATCAGCGAATCCCATCGCTGTCCCTGAAGTGGCGGATGAAGGCCGCAGCGGTCAAGCGGGCCTGCCACCTGGGGGCGGGTTCTCAAGCGAAATTCGCGGCAATGGCGCACACGATATCGTCATGATCCACCTCCAGCAGTGCCTTGTGGATGGATATTTGCCTGATATCACCGGAGGCAGACAGGACAACGATCACCGTTTCCCGTGGCGGGCAATCCGGCAGGGCGCAGGAAAGCTCGCTGACGGTGATAATGTCTTCGGGGTGGAGATGCAGCAGATCGCGGGACCATTGCTTCAGAAGACGGGCCTGCGAGACGATTGCCGAGCCGCTGCGCGCAAGCGGATTGTTCATGCCCTGCCCTTTCGCCCCGCCTGCGAGGCCAATGTCTCGAAGAGAGCGCGGATCGGCTGCTGCGGCATGTCCATGCCGATCAGCACGATGCGCGTGGAACGATTGCCATCCGGCCAGCGCTCCAGGCGGGTCAATGGATAAAGCCGGTGCTGCACCGCATGGGCGACAACCGGCCGCTCCGGATCATCCGTCGCGCCGAAAATTCCCTTGAGCCGCAGCAGGCCGGAATGCACATTGCTGGTGACGAGCTCCAGAAAGGTGACGATCGCCTGCGGATCGAAAGCGCCGTCAAAGGTGAGATCGAAAGCCTCTACCCCGACGCCATGGCGGTTGATATCGTGCTGATGGGCGGCATGAAGGCTCAGCCTGTCGGCCGCAAGCCACCCCGGCGCATCCTCCGACTTGCCGCGCAGCGAATAATCCGACGCTGCAAACAATGACATCAGATCGAAATCGACGGCATTACGGTCATGAAACGAGGCCGCAGGATTGAGATCGGCGAGGCTCTCCCGGTCCACGGCCGCAGCATCGGCAAGATCGGTTTTCGTCAGAACGATATGGTCGGCAAAGGCAAGCTGTTTCCAGCCTTCGATAAAGCTGTCGAGCATCGCCGGGCCGGCGACAACGTCGAAAGCCGTGACCACGCCTGAAAGGTGGAAATGCCGGGCCACGATGTGATCGCGCAGGCCAAGCGCCGGCGTGCCGCCGGCGATCAGGCTGTTGATGATCGGCGCGGGATCGGCAAGGCCGGTGGTTTCGATGACGACCCGCGATACTTCCGGCATCATCCCCTCCAGAAAGGCTTGATGCAGCTCGTAAAGCGAGGTGCGGATATCGCTGGTGGCCGTACAGCAGATGCAGCCCGTCGTCGTTCTGAAATATCGTTCAGAACCCGTTCGCACCAGACCGTGATCGATGGGCACCGAGCCGAATTCATTGACAATGACCGCGGCATCGTGCATGGCCGGCTCAGTCAGAAGCGCGTTCAGCAACGTCGTCTTGCCCGCGCCCAGAAAACCGGTCAGCAGGGTAACCGGCACCGTGCGGACAGGTGGCGCGACGGCCGAATCGTCCCTGGAATCGACCGCTTTCTTCCGCTTCATTCCGAACACATCCGCACCTTCGACATTCATAAATTCACCGCACCATAATACGTAATGTAATAACATATCAATGGCGATTATTGGATTTCCGGCGGGAGCTGATCCTGCGCCTGCATGCCCCTGGGGTCGGGCGCATGAAAAAACCATGGAACGAAGGAAATGGAATAATAAATCCGTTTCCTTCACTTTCGTTTTAATCGTTCCACGTTCTCTTGCATTTTCGTTAGAGTTCGCTTTTAATCAGGAATGCTAATACAGAGAAGATTGCCCGCAGCCGGATCGAGGAGGAACCACTGCAATAAGGGGCTGTATCTTTTACTGTTTTCATAATGGGAGGAATGACCTTGAAAAAACTCAGCTACCGCCTCGCCGCGGCATCCGCGCTTTCGTTTTTTGTCACATCGAATGCATATGCAGTAACGGACATTCAATGGTGGCACGCCATGACCGGCGCCAATAACGAGGTCGTGGATACGCTTGCCAAAGAATTCAACGATAGCCAGAAAGAATACAAGATCACGCCCGTCTTCAAGGGCACCTATCCGGAAACGCTGAATGCCGGTATCGCGGCGTTCCGCGCCAAGCAGCCGCCAGCGATCATTCAGGTCTTCGACGCCGGTTCGGGCGTGATGATGGGTGCTGCCGGCGCCATCAAGCCGGTGGCGGACGTGTTGAAGGAAGGCGGCTACACCTTCAACAAGGCCGATTATCTGGCCGGCATCGTGGCCTATTATTCCAAGCCTGACGGCACCATGCTGTCCTTTCCTTACAATTCATCCTCGCCGATCCTCTATTATAACAAGGATGTCTTCCAGAAGGCCGGCCTCGACGCCGCCAATCCGCCGAAGACCTGGCCGGAAGTTTTCGAAGCTGCCAAGAAGATCAAGACCAGCGGTGCGGCACAGTGCGGTTTCACCTCCACATGGCTCACCTGGATTCAGACCGAAAACTTCGCCGCCTGGAACAACGTCTCCTATGGCAGCAATGAAAACGGCCTTGGCGGCACGGATGTGAAACTTGCGGTCAATGCGCCGCTCTTCGTCGAGCATTTCCAGGCGATTGCCGATCTCGCCAAGGATGGCACCTTCCGTTATGGCGGCCGCACCTCGGAAGCCAAGCAGCTGTTCATGTCCGGTGAATGCGGCATCCTGACCGAATCCTCCGGCGGCCTTGGCGATATCGTCAAGACCGGCATGAATTACGGCATCGGTCAGCTTCCCTATTATGAGGGCCATGGCCCGCAGAACACCATTCCCGGCGGCGCCAGCCTCTGGGTCTTCGGCGGCAAGAGCGATGCCGAATATAAGGGTGTGGCCGAGTTCTTCCACTTCCTCTCCCAGACCAAGATTCAGGCGCGCCTGCATCAGGTCTCCGGCTACATGCCCGTGACCATCGCGGCCTATGAGGAAACCAAGAAATCCGGCTTCTATGACAAGAACCCTGCCCGCGAAACGCCGCTGCTGCAGATGATGGGCAAGCCGCCGACAGAAAACTCCAAGGGCGTGCGTCTCGTGAACCTGCCGCAGGTGCGCGACATCATGAATGAGGAATTCGAGGCGATGCTGGCCGGCAAGCAGGACGCGAAAGCGGCACTCGACAAGATCGTCGAGCGCGGCGATGCGGCCATCAAACAGGCTGCCGGCAACTAAACGATCCCCTGCCCCGCCCGCATCCTCAACAGGGTGCGGGCGGCATTCCCATCTCATCAGGAGATCGCCGTGCAAAGCGTCGTATTCCCCAACAAGATCCTGCCCTATCTGCTGGTCGCGCCGCAGATCATCCTCACGGTGATCTTTTTCTTCTGGCCGGCAAGCCAGGCGCTTTACCAGTCGACCATGCGCGAGGATGCCTTCGGGCTGAGCAGCAATTTCGTCGGGCTGGCGAATTTTTCCGCCGTGCTGTCGGATGAAAGCTATCTGAACTCGCTGCAGGTCACCGTCATCTTCAGCATCCTGACCGCGCTCGTCTCCATGGGGCTGGCGCTGCTTCTGGCGACGGCGGCGGACCGCGTGGTGCGCGGCAAGGGCTTTTACCGCACCATGATGATCATGCCCTATGCCGTCGCCCCTGCGGTGGCCGGCATGTTGTGGCTCTTCATGTTCAACCCTGCCATGGGCACGTTCTCCTACATCCTGCGCCGCAACGGCATCATGTGGGACCCGCTGCTCAACGGCGATCAGGCCATGCTGCTCGTCGTCGCCGCTGCTGCGTGGAAGCAGATCAGTTATAATTTCCTGTTTTTTGTCGCAGGCTTGCAGGCAATTCCTAAATCATTGCTGGAGGCGGCCTCCATTGATGGCGCGCGCGGTTCGCGGCGCTTCTGGACCATCGTTTTCCCGCTGCTTGCGCCGACAACCTTCTTCCTTCTGGTCGTCAACACGGTTTACGCCTTCTTCGATACCTTCGGCATCATCCATGCCGTCACCGGCGGCGGCCCGGCCAAGGCGACGGAAACGCTGGTCTACAAGGTCTATAATGATGGCTTCGTGAACCTCAATCTCGGCTCTTCCGCCGCGCAGTCCGTGATCCTGATGGTGATCGTCATCGCGCTCACCGCCTTCCAGTTCCGCTTCGTCGAGAAGCGCGTGCATTACGGCTGAGGATTTCACAATGATTGAAAATCGCCCGGTCGCCCGCGTGATCGCCCATCTGATGCTGGTACTCGGCATCATCATCGTGGCCTTCCCGATCTATTACACCTTCGTCGCCTCCTCCATGACGTCGACGGATATCATCCGCCCGCCCATGTCGCTTTTGCCCGGCGACCATCTTGGCGCCAATTACACCGAGGCCATGGTCGGCGGTGTCGAAAGAGTGGTCGGCGTCAGCCTCGAACGGCTGCTGTTCAACAGCTTCGTCGTGGCGCTCGCCATCGCCATCGGCAAGATCGTCATTTCGTTCCTGTCGGCCTTCGCCATCGTCTTCTTCCGCTTTCCCTTCCGCATGGGCTTTTTCTGGATGATCTTCATCACGCTCATGCTGCCGGTGGAAGTGCGTATCCTGCCCACCTACAAGGTCATCGTCGATCTTGGGCTGATCGACACCTATGCGGGACTGACGCTGCCGCTGATGGCATCTGCGACGGCAACCTTCCTGTTCCGGCAGTTCTTCCTGACCATTCCCGGCGAGCTGGTCGAGGCGGCGCGCATCGACAATGCAGGGCCGTTCCGCTTCATGCGGGATATCCTGCTGCCGCTGTCGAGAACCAATATCGCCGCCCTTTTCGTGATCCTGTTCATCTATGGCTGGACCCAGTATCTCTGGCCGCTGCTCGTGACCAACGACGCCAAGATGAACACGATCATCATCGGCTTGAAGCGCATGGTGGATTTCACCGACGCTTCGACGCCCTGGAATTATGTGATGGTGACGGCGATCCTCGCCATCATCCCCCCGATTATCGTTGTGGTGCTGATGCAGCGCTGGTTCGTCAAAGGTTTGGTGGAGACCGAAAAGTAATGGCAAAAATTGCGCTGAAAGACGTCCGCAAGGTTTATGGCGGCAATGTCGAGGCCATCAAGGGCGTATCGATGGATATCGCTGACGGCGAAATGATCGTGCTCGTCGGCCCCTCCGGCTGCGGAAAATCCACCCTGCTGCGCATGATCGCCGGGCTGGAGGGCATTTCCGGCGGCCAGATCGTCATCGGCGACCGCGTCGTCAACGATCTCGAACCCTCTGACCGCGATATCGCCATGGTGTTCCAGAACTATGCGCTTTATCCGCATATGACGGTGCGCCAGAACCTTGCTTATGGCCTGAAGAACCGCAACACGCCGAAGGAAGAAATCGAGCGGCGCATCACCGAGGCGGCCAAGGCACTGGAGATCGAACAGTTCCTGGAGCGCAAGCCGCGCCAGCTTTCCGGCGGCCAGCGCCAGCGTGTGGCCATGGGCCGCGCCATCGTGCGCAAACCGGCAGCCTTCCTGTTCGACGAGCCGCTCTCCAATCTCGATGCCAAGCTGCGCGTGCAGATGCGTGTCGAAATCCGCCGCCTGCAGCGCTCGCTCGCCACGACAAGCGTTTATGTCACCCATGACCAGATGGAGGCCATGACGCTGGCCGACCGGCTGGTGGTGCTGAACGCCGGCCGCATTGAGCAGATGGGTACGCCGATCGAGCTTTACGAAAAGCCGGCGACCACCTTCGTAGCCACCTTCATCGGCTCGCCCTCCATGAACCTTCTGGCCCATGCCGCGGCCTCGTCCAATGCCTCGACCGGCTGGTCGGTAAATGGCGCCGCAGCACTACCGCAAAACGCCGCCACGCTCGGCATCCGCCCGGAAGACATCACGCTGGCGGAAGCAGAACCCGCCGATGCCGCCTTCACCGCCAACGTGCAGGTGGACGCCGTGGAACTTGTGGGCGCGGAAAGCTATGTACACGGCTCCTTCGCTGACGGCACCACCATCGTCTTCCGCGTTCCCGGCCGCTCGCAACTACGCATCGGCGAAACGCTGAAGATCGCCGCCCAGGCGAAGGATTTTCACCTGTTCGATGCGGCCGGCAAACGGATTTGAAACCGAGCGCACCGGCATGGCCGTCCCCTGCTGTAATGCCGGTGCATTCAAACCGATGATCCCGCTACATGAGCGGGCTGGCGTGATGCGAGTTTCTTCCCGAGCTTTTGCGACGGCAGCTCGATGAACCTGTAGCTCAAATAGGCCATAATCACCGTCAAGGCGAAGGTTAGGATGATGGTGACGTGGATGGGATAGGGAGCCAGTTGCCGATAGGGGAGAACATATTCCACGATCGGCTGGGCGACTGGGCCAAGCAGATACACGGAATAGCTTATCGCACCGAGCCAGACGAAAACCGGGTGCGTTATGCGGAGCTTTGTCGTGAAGAGCGCAAACAGCGCCATTCCCGCATAATAGGCAATCGTATAACGGTACCAGGTTTCACCGAAGCCCATATCCACATTATAGCTCAGAAGGCTGACGACAGGCACGGTGAAGATGATGAGGAGGGATGTGGCAAGGATGAGCCGCCGCATATGCACGCCAGCCTCTTCACTCGCGCCGTGACGCCTCAACAATCCCCAGAACATGACGGTTAGTCCAAGCGGAATGGCGACCGGCAATTTGATGCCCGTACCATATCGCGCCGCCCCCATGGCGACGGCGCAGAACAGGAAGAACACTACAGCACCCGCTGCACCCTCAGGCTTGTGAAGAAGCCTGACATAGAACAGCATGGCGCTGACGACATAAAACAGGATTTCTATCTGCAGTGTCCAATAGACCCCGAGAATATTTTGCTGTCCCAGAAACTGTTGCAGCATCGTCCCATTGGCAATGATCTGGCTAAGCGTGAAGACATCTCCCCGCACCAGCGGGATAATCAACAGAGCAAGGCCCATCGACCCCCAGTAAGCGGGGTAAAGCCTGCAAAATCGCGAAATCGCAAAGCTGCGCAAGGGCACTTTGTTTGCCTTCAGCAAGGAGAAGGGAATAACAAACCCGGAAACGGCAAAGAACATAACGACGGCGATCTTCCCGAGATCGAAGTATTCCGAAAAAAAGTAAAACAGATAATGCTCGACCGCATAGGTCGAAAATCTGTTCTTATAGGCGACTTCGGCAATATGAATGTATATCACCGCCAGAGCCGCTATGCCTCGAATGGAATCGACGTAAATCCAACGCCCGGGATTGCGCTCCGCGCTCATCAATACCTCATTCAAAATTTGTTATAAAAATGCAATATTCAACAATGTGGACTTAATTATACTGCCACCCAAACGGGAATTGCAACAGGTCATGCTCTCTTTGTCGGCGCGTGCTCCCAAACAGCTGCGGCACACCGCATTCCGACCCTGAATCGGAACGCGGTGCGACGACGCCAGCGATCTGGGGCGCTGTTTTGGAGGTAACGGCAAGCGAACTCTGCCCGCTTCCCTACCAGACGAGTTCCACCTGCGGCCGGCCATTGGAGGTTTTCTCCACGGTGCGGCCGGATGTGTCGACATTGCAGTGGACGCGCTGGCGAAAGGCGGAAAAGCTTTCGAAAGTCACCACATCCACCGGATCGTCGAGATGCAGGGTCAGCCGGTAACGTTCGGGATCGCCGCCGAGCGCCTGCACGCCCAGCACCGAAGCCACGAAGGGTTGGCCGAGGTAAAAACCTTCCACCCTTGAGCCCAGAAGATAGGGGTTGAAGGCGGGGCGGTTGCCGGCCGATGCGTGGAGGGTGTTCCAGTCGCGGAAGCCATATTGCGCGGCGATGAGTTCCAGCGCCTTCGAATGGGTGATTGCCTGCCCCTCACCTTCAAGGGCGGCGCGCAGGCGTTTTGCCTGTTCTTTCAGCCCCTCAAGTGCGGGAAGCGGTTTGGACACGTTCATAACGGTTCTCCAACATGCGCATGCCGACTATTCCGAAGGGGGTCCGCGTTGCCATCGACGACATGCAAAACATGGGATGACCGTTATTAAAGAAAGAGCTTCACCAGGGGCGCAAACGCCTGCGGACGGCCGGGGCTCTTATGCCCGTGGCCGTCCCTATAGCTTAGAAAGCGCCGCCCGTCAAAGGCGGCGCTTAACCGATCCCCTAATCAGAAGCGATAGGTGATACCCGCGCCGATCAGCCAGGGATCGAGCTTCGCCTTGCCGCTGATCGGCGTGCCGCCGAGTTCCGCCGTCCAGTCGGTCTTGAGGAAGATCTTCTTCACGTCGAAGTTCACGCCCCAATGCTCGTCCAGCATATAGTCGAAGCCGACCTGCACGGCTGCACCGACCTTGTTCTTGACATCGAGATTGCTGAAACCGGGCTTTTCCGTCTGGTTATAGAACAGCGAATAGTTCACGCCCGCGCCGATATACGGCTTGAAAGCACCGAAATCGGTGAAGTGATATTGCAGCGTCAATGTCGGCGGCAGCAGCCACGTCTTGCCGACCGGCGTGCCGGCCAGCACACCCTCGCCATTGATCTTGGCATAGGTGGTGCCGAGGATAAGCTCCGCGGCGAAGTTTTCGGTGAAGAAATAGCTGATGTCGAGTTCCGGGATCACGGTGTCCGAATAGGACAGGCCCGCTCCCGGCACACCGTCGACGCTGCCGCTGTCATGGGTGATGACGCCGAGGCCGCGCACGCGCAGCATCCACGGGCTTGCTGCCGCAATCGCCTCTTCGGCGGTGGGGGCCGGCGCTGCCTGGGCCAGATCGGCAGCCATCGCATTGGCGGATACCAGCATGGCCGCAACACCCACTGCGACACTGGCAAGCAAGGCGGTTTTTTTGTTTCCGTTCGTCATTCCATCTCTCCTATAGCGCACCGCAGCCGGGCAAGTCCCCGGAACCGGCTGATGACGGCGGGCTTTCGCGAATCTTCGCCTGCCGCAACCGCTTGGGGCCACTATGACGAAGGGACAGGCGGGCCGATTGAGATGGATCAAACCGGGACGCCGATCATGGATCGGAACGATCAACCGGCAAGCATTGTGACAATTACGCAACAAGTGCCGTCCAGCAATGGTGGAGCTCGTGCACAACGCGCCCGGCAGATGCCGGAAAAATACGAAAAAGGCCTGCAAATGCAGGCCTCCTTCCAGTGTATCACGTCTATCACGCGGCCTGGGGCGTCAGGGTTGCGGAGCCCGGCTTGCGCAGAAGCAGAACCGAGACGGCCGCGATCATGCACATCAGACCGGCAATCTGCAGCGCGGGCATATAGGTATCGAAGTCGCTTTTGAAGAAACCCGCGCCAAAGGCGGCGGTGGCGGCTCCCAGCTGGTGGCCCGCAAACACCCAGCCGAAAACGAGACCGGCCTTTTCGCGCCCGAAATTCTCGGCAGCGAGCTTCACCGTCGGCGGCACGGTCGCCACCCAGTCCAGACCGTAAAAGACGGCGAAGACCGATAGCTCCACGAAGCTGAACCCTGAGAATGAGAGATAAAGCAGGGACAGACCGCGCAGACCGTAAAACCAGAACAGCAGGAAGCGATTGTCGAACCGGTCGGAAAGCCAGCCGGCGAAAATCGTGCCGAAGAAATCGAAAATGCCGATCACCGCCAACGTGCCTGCCGCCGTCACCGCAGCCATGCCAAAATCGCCGCAGATCGAAATCCAATGTGTCTGGATGAGACCATTGGTCGAAAGCCCGCAGACAAAGAAGGTGCCGAAAAGCACCCAGAACACCGGGTTGCCCGATACGCTCTTCAGGGTCACCAGCGGCGATACCAGTGTGGCGAGAAGATTGTGATCCTGCTTGACCGGCTTCGCCACCGCCGTCTCGCCATAGGCCGGCAGGCCGACATCGGCAGGATGGTCACGCATCAAAAGCAGGACGAGAACCATGGCGGTGGCGATTACCGCAACGGACAGGGTCAAGGCGGTTCGCCAGCCGTATGCTTCCGTCAGCGCCGCGAGCAGCGGCAGGAAAACCAGCTGGCCGGTGGCGTTGCTCGCCGTCATGAGGCCGATCACCAGTCCGCGACGCTTGGAAAACCAGCGTGTCGCCACGGTAGCGCCCAACACCAGCGCGGTCATGCCCGTGCCGACGCCGATCACCACGCCCCAGAGCAGCAGCAATTGCCACACCTCGGTCATGAAGAAGGAGGCGACAATGCCGCCCATGATCAGGGCAAGCGCGGTCGAAACCACCTGCCGGACGCCGAAATGATTCATGAAGGCGGCGGCAAAAGGTCCGAGCAGGCCAAAAAGCACCAGCCTGACGGCCATTGCGGAGGAAATATCGGCGATATCCCAGCCGAATTCCTGATGCAGCGGCTGGATCATCACCCCGGCGGATCCCATCGCACCGGCGGTGGCCAGCATGGTCAAGAAGGTAGTTGCGGCAACGAGCCAGCCATAATGCAGATTTCTGCCGGCCATCCAGCTGGCGAGGCGTGTGGAGAGCATGTTCAAATTCCCTTTCCAGCGGCCGCGGCCGATATTTTGCGGGTATATACCCGCATATCCCCAAAAGTCACAGGGCTGCGAGCAGTTCCTGCAATTGTGCTGTCTTCTCAGGCCCAAGCCGAGCCTCGATTTCATCCTGCACCCCATCCCAGAGCGGGGCGCCCGCTTTCAGGATCGCGTGGCCTTCCTTCGTCACCGTCAGCATCGCTTCCCGCTGATCCTCGCCGTGGCCGATGGCCACCAGACCCATGCGAGCCAGCACCTTGGCGTTGCGGCCGACGGTGGAACGATCCAGCTCCACCCGCGCGGCCAGATCGGTCAACGAAACCGGCGCCGTGCGATTGATGTTCCGCAACAGGCTGAACTGACCGATATTCACGCCGAGCGGCGCCAGGGCCTCGTCATAATAGGACGAAACCTTGCGGGATGCTTTGCGCAACAGGATGCAATGGCAACTATCGTTTGGCATTTGTCTCGGGTATATACCCGTAAATTTCTGTGCGCAAGAGGCGCTCCGAGAAATTATCGGCGGGCAACGGCCGACCCCAAAGCCATAGAGCAGAAACAATAAACCCCGGCTTTGGGCCGGGGTTTGATATCAGCAGCGAGGCCGGTCTCAGGCAGAGAGCCTGCGACCGCTTGCCACCAACAGGCCGGCAGCGCCTTCAAGCCAGCCGGCTTTCAGTTCCAGCGCCAGGAAACGGCTGCGCTCGAACGGGCCGGGCATGATGAGGTGCTGGGCCTTGTCGGCGAAAAAGCCGAAGCGCTCGTAATAGGGTGCATCGCCCACCAGAAGAACGGCGCCGTGGCCGCGCTTGGTGGCTTCGGCAATGGCGGCGCGCATCAGCGCCGAGCCGATGCCCTTGCCTTCATGGGCGGCATCGACGGCCAGCGGGCCGAGCAGCAGCGCTTCGACGGCGCGGCCTTCGCGCGAGATGCCGGCCTCGACGTTCCATAGGCGCACCGTGCCGATGACATGGCCGTCCTCATCGCGGGCGACGAGCGCCAGGCCTTCGGCCGGAATGCGACCCGCGCGCAGCTTTTCGGAAGACTTGCGGCGGCGGCCGGCGCCCATGGCGCGGTCCAGCAGGTTCTCACGGGCGACGACATCGCCCGGATTTTCCTGATCGACATGAAATGTCTGAGGCGTGAAAAATGCCCGTACCGAATTCAAAAGAGCGGCCATCCTTGGCCTCCCGTCACACTACCGCCCACACGCGGCCCTTGATGAAAAATTGGTGGAGCCGTTCCGGCCCGCCGACACGCTTTCCTCGGCTGGAAGAGGTGCAGCAAGCAGGGATTTGCGCATCAGCACAATCGGCAAAGCCGGAACGGAAGCTTGGTCGAGAAGCCGCCCTTTTCAGCGGGCGGCGTTCGGATCAGATGACGTAGGCCTTCAGCGGCTCGAAACCGTTGAACGCGACCGCCGAATAGGTGGTCGTGTAAGCGCCCGTGCCTTCGATCAGAACTTCGTCGCCGATGGTCAACGAGACCGGCAGCGGGTACATGTTCTTTTCATACAGCACGTCGGCGCTGTCGCAGGTCGGGCCGGCCAGAACGCAGGGCTCCATCTCGTCCTGATCGCGCTCCGTGCGGATCGGGTAACGGATAGCCTCGTCCATCGTCTCGGCGAGACCGCCGAACTTGCCGATGTCGAGGAACACCCAGCGGTGGTTGTCATTGTCGGACTTGCGCGACACGAGAACGACTTCCGCCTTGATGACGCCGGCATTGCCGACCATGCCGCGGCCCGGCTCGATGATCGTCTTCGGGATCTGGTTGCCGAAGTGCTTGCGCAGCGCCGTGTCGATCGCCTGGCCGTATTCTTCGGCAGCCGGAACGTCGCGCAGGTACTTGGTCGGGAAACCACCGCCCATGTTGACCATCTGCAGGTGGATGCCCTGCTTGGCAAGCGAAGCGAAGACGCGCTTGGCGTCGGCCAGCGCCGCATCCCATGCGTCGAGGTTCATCATCTGCGAACCGACATGGAAGGATACGCCATAGGACTCGAGACCGAGCTGGTGTGCGTAAACCAGAACGTCGACCGCCATCTGCGGCACGCAGCCGAACTTGCGCGACAGCGGCCATTCGGCGCCTTCGCCATCCGTCAGCACGCGGCAGAAGACGCGCGCGCCGGGAGCGGCACGGGCGACCTTCTCGACTTCCTCATGGCTGTCCACGGCGAAGAGATCGATGCCGAGCGCATGGGCGCGTGCAACATCGCGTTCCTTCTTGATGGTGTTGCCGAAGGAGATACGGTCAGCCGTCGCACCGGCATCGAGCGCCATCTGAATTTCAGCCACGGAGGCGCAATCGAAGTTGGAGCCGAGCGAAGCGAGCAGCTTCAGGATTTCGGGAGCCGGGTTTGCCTTGACGGCGTAATAAATGGCGCTGTTCGGCAGGGAATGCCGGAAAGCGTTGAAATTGTCGCGCACGACGTCGAGATCAACCACGAGGCAAGGGCCTTCGGGACGTCGGGTCTTGATGAAGTCGAGAATGCGTGCAGTCGTCATCGATGTATTCCCTGTTAAACCGGCTCCGGAAAAATCCGGAGGACAAAGGACGCTCGAGATATGCATTCGAATCAGCCGGTGGAGGCGCAGAATCGATAGCATACGCTCAAGGCGCGAATGTGAACGATGCCCTGCCAGAGCATCATTCGGCTTTGTCTGCCATGGATTGGAGGGAATGACCCGACCGCACTTCAGGCAATGATGGTGTGCCTCTTTAGTACCCCGGCTGATGGAAAGCCGGCAGAGAACCAGAAAGGCCCGCACCGTCGTTGCTTCGTATGTCCTCGCATTTTCCGGTTGGCCGGAATAGCGACTGGAGGGGTTAGTTCCAGGTACCTTACCTAAATCCTCACCACATCGAGGAATCGGCGGACACACATGGGCACGTGCGACTTTGGGCAGCACGGGAGATAAGAATATTCGCAGTCATAATCAAGAGGATTTTTTCACCAAAGAGCGGATTTTTTCGGCAATGAATTAAGGGTTGAACAGTCCACCCTCGCCGTTCAATTATATGGAACGAACAGGAGGATTTTCATGGACACGCTCACCCGCATCCGCGCCTTTATCGATGTCGTCGAAGCGGAGGGTTTTTCCGCCGCGGCGCGCAAGACGGGGCGTTCCAAGGCGCTTCTGTCCAAATATGTGCGGGAACTGGAGGACGATCTCGGCGCGCTGCTCCTCAACCGCACCACCCGGCAGTTCTCTCTGACGGAAGCCGGGCACACCTATTACCGCACCGCTTCCGATATTTTGAAGGAGATCGATAACCTTGCCGATCTGGTGCGCGAAAAGAATGCCGACCTCAAGGGCAAGCTCAGGATTTCCGTTCCCCGCACCTTCATCGATGCCGATGTCGGCCAGAGTCTGATCGATTTCGCCAAGGAAAATCCGGAACTGTCGCTGGAGATCGTCGCGGAAGACCGATTCGTCGACCTGATCGAGGAGGGTTTCGATCTTGCGGTTCGCATAACCCGGCTGGAGGATTCCGGTCTCATCGCCCGCAAGCTTTCCGATTTCCGGGTCTATGCGGTGGCGACGGCGGATTTCGTGGCGCAGCACGGGCCGCTCGACGGGCCGCAGGATTTCTCCCGCGTTCCCTTCATCATCGACACCAATACGCGGTTTCACAATACGGTACGGTATCTGGAGCCGGATGGCGGTTCGAACTCCGTCACCATCAGCGGACCGATCGAGGTCAACAGCCCGCAGGCGACGCTGCGCGCCGCCCGCGCCGGGCTCGGCATTGCGCTCGTGCCCGATTTCATCGCCAGACCCTATATCCAGTCCGGCGAGCTGGTGACGCTGTTCGACGATTATATTTCCAAGGACAGGGGTATCTATGCGGTCTATCCGCATCGCCGTTACCTGCCCGCCAAGGTTCGCAGCTTCGTGGATTATCTCTCGGCCTGGTTCAGGAAGAACGGGTGAGCCACAAAATGAAACGCCCGCCTTGCGGCGGGCGTCGGCGTTAGCGGAAAATCAGATCAGAACGGCGAATCCGGGAAGTAGAACTGCTCGGCATTGTCCTTGGTGATGAGCGTCGCATCGAGGATATATTCACCCGCAACCGGCACCTGATCATAGAAATGCCCGGCCGTCAGCTGCATGGCGGTCGCCACCATCGCCGGCGGGTAGAGCACGTCGACCGGCACGAGCTTGTCGCCGTCCATGACCTTCTTGATCATGTCCTTGGAACCGGCGCCCGCAACGATGTACTGGATATCGGTGCGTTTCGCCTGCTGGATGGCTTCCAGCACGCCGATAGCCATGTCGTCATCCTGACACCAGACCACGTCGATCTTCTTGTACTTGGTCAGATAGTCCTGCATCACGCGGAAGGCGTCGTCGCGGTTCCAGTTGCCGTACTGGCGGTCGAGAACCTTGACGCTGGAACCGGCGATACCCTTGTCGAAACCATCCTGACGCTGCTGGTCGATCGGGATCGGCAGACCGCGAATGACCACGACCTCGGCGTCAGGCGTCGTCTTCTTGATGTATTCGCCGGCCACCTGGCCAAGTGCGGGGTTGTTGCCGGCAACATAGAGATCGCGGATCGAATTGTCGTTGACGCTCGGCGCGCGGTCGACCAGCGCGACGAAGGTGCCCTTGTCCTTGATCTCCTTGATGGCGTTGACCAGCGGATCTGGATCGGACGGCAAGACGACCAGCGCATCGAGCCCCTGCACGGCAAGGTCCTGCAGCGCATTGGCCTGATTGGCGGCGTCCGGCGACGTCTTGACGATGACGTTGAGCCCCGGATGTTCCTGCATCAGCAGCTTCGCCACACGCTCGGCATGGTAGACGACGCCGGCCGTCCAGCCATGGTCGGCCGCTGGAATGGATACGCCGATGGTGACCTTCTTGTCCTGCGCATGCGCTGAGCCCGCCAGCATCGTGGCCAGCGCGGCAAAGGCCACGCCGATGAATTTACTACGCATAGTCTCTTTCCTCCCAAGACCGGGGCGTTCCTCCTTCAACCGCGCCTGCCCCACATGGCGCGGCGTGATACGTCACCTGCGGCTGAGCGAACGCTGCACCAGCATGGCAATGATGATGATGGCCCCCTGAATGGCGCCGATCAGATATTCGCTGACGAAGTTCGACAGGATCATGATGTTGCCGACGATCTCCAGAATGAAAGCGCCGCAGATCGTCCCCCAGATGCGCCCTACCCCGCCCCTCAGCGCCGTGCCGCCGACAACGACGGCAGTGATGGCCTGCAACTCCCACAACATGCCTGTCGTGGCCGAAGTGGAAGCGAGGCGCGGCACGTAAAGCAGCACCGCAACGGCGACACACAGCCCCTGAACCACATAAGCGATGGTGCGGACCCGCGCGACCGAGATGCCGGAATAACGCGCCACATCCTCGCTCGACCCTACTGCGGTCAGATGCCGCCCGTAACGGGTGCGGTAAAGCACGAAGGCGGCTATCGCAGCGGTGACGAAGATAACGATGACCGGCACCGGCACGCCCAGGACGTTGCCGAAATAGACCGGACGATAAAGCGTCTGGATTTCCGGGTTGCGCAGCGTGATCGCCCCGCCCTGCGACAGCCATGTGGTCAAGCCGCGATAAATGCCCATGGTGCCGAGCGTGGCGATGAAGGGTTCGATACGGCCAATGGTGGTGATGAGGCCGTTCGTCAGCCCGCAGGCAGCCCCGATGGCGAGCGCCAGCGCCATGGCGGTAAGCAGCATTGAAAGCGGACTGGCGATGGCGCCGCTATTCATGAACAGGATCATCAGGCTGGCGACGAAAGCCACCATTGCGCCCACCGAAAGATCGAGCCCGCCCGATGTGATGACGTAAGTTGCGCCGAGCGCGATGATGGCGATGAAGGCGCTCCGGGTGATGACGTTCAGGAGATTGTCGATGCCGATGAAATTGGGATTGGCGATGGTTCCGAGAACCAGCAGCAGGGCCAGCGCCACGAAAGGCGCGACGGCGCGCAGATCCCAGTCCTTCGAGGTCTTCGGCGTTTTGCCGTTGTCAAATGCGGCCTCAGTCATGTTTCCCCTCAGTCTCTTTTGTCAGGCCATGTTTCCCGGCACACGGGCGCTCAGGCGGGTTCCTGCGTATGAACGCCAGTCGCCAGCGCCACGATGTCGTTTTCGGTCATGCGCTCACCTGTCACCTCGCCGACGATCCCGCCCGACCGCATAACCAGAATGCGGTCGCAGATGCCGATCAGCTCCGGCATTTCCGAGGAAACGACGATGATAGAGCGCCCCTCATCCGCGAGCCTGGCGATGAAGCGGTAAATCTGTTCCTTGGTGCCGATATCGATGCCGCGCGTCGGTTCGTCGATGATGACGATGGACGGATCGATGAGCATCATCTTGGCCAGAAGCAGTTTCTGCTGGTTGCCGCCGGAAAGCTGGCCCGCCAGCAGATCCTTGCGTCCGGTACGGATGTCAAAATCCCGGACCGCATCATCGAGCGCCGCCGTTTCCCGGCGGGTATCGATCTGAAACAGCCGGCTGAATTTCTTGAGCGAAGCAAGCGTGAGATTGACACGCAAATCCTTGGTAAGCAGCAGGCCCTTGCCCTTGCGGTCCTCGCTCAGATAAACGATGCCGGCTTTCAGGCTGTCTTCCGCCTTTGCGAAATGCACCGGCCTGCCGTGATGACGCACCGTTCCCCGGCCGGCGCGCAGGCCGAGTATTCCTTCCATGAGCTCCGTTCTGCCCGCGCCGACCAGACCGGCGAAACCGAGAATTTCGCCCCTGCGCAGGCTGAAACCGGCATCCTGAGCATAACCCGGAACAGTAAAATGCTCCACCTGCAGAACCGGCTCGTGCTCGCCGCCGGCGGCGCGGTCCGGATAAAGCTTGGCGACATCGCGCCCCACCATCAGCCGCGCCATAGCGGCAGGCTCCAGCGCCGATGCCGGATGGGAGGCGACCAGCCTGCCGTCTCGCAGAACCGTCACCCGGTCGGCAATCTCCTTCACCTCCGGCAGACGATGCGAAATATAAAGCACGGCCACGCCTTTCGCCCGGATGTCCCTGATGACATTCAGCAGCGCATCCGTTTCGATGGGCGTCAGGCTCGCGGTCGGCTCATCGAAAATCACCACGCGATGCGGCACCAGCAGAACGCGGGCGATCTGCACCAGCTGCCGCTGGGCAATCGACAGGCTGCCGACAATGGCGTCCGGATCGATCGTACCGCCGAGATCGGCGATTGCCTTGCGGGCGCCGGCGCGCATGGCGCGATCGTCCACCATGGCGCCCCGGCGCATTTCGCGACCGAGATAAATGTTCTGCGCCACCGTCAAATCCGGGGCCAGCAATATTTCCTGATGCACGAGAACGATGCCGCGATGTTCGGCATCCACCGGACCGCTCAGCGTAACGGCTTCGCCATCGATGCGGATTTCGCCGCCCGACGGCTTTTCATTGCCGGCCAGCAGCTTCATCAGCGTCGACTTACCGGCGCCGTTCTCGCCAATGATCGCGTGGACCTCACCGGCGCGCACCGCGATCTCTATATCCTTGAGAACCTGTACCGGCCCGAAAGACTTGGACAGCCCAACCGTCCGGATAAGGGCGTGGTCTGGAGATTCGTCAGCAAAAGCCATGTGCCGTCACCGGTATCCGGTGTGAACGGACGGCGTTTGCCCCTTGATTTTATCTGAAACGACCATCTGCGAACTCCTCCCAAAGCTCGAGGAAGAAGCTAGCGTCCGTTTTGAGGTACGTAAAGCAAATTTCGCTGGTGTTTTAGAATACACTCAAATTTGACCACAGGAACCGCAAGCCAGAGGGTCGCGAAAGTCCCGTCATGACGCGGAGGAGCGCTGGAACCCCTTCATCAGACGGTGCACGGCTTCAGCACCCTCCTTGGCCAGATCGAAACGCTTGCCGAACAGCAGCCAGTCGGAGCACATGCCTTTCAGCAGCCAGTAGAGCGCGTCGAGCGCAGAGTCCGCTGTCCAGTTGTCGTTGAATGCGCCTTCCGCCTGCGCCCGCGCGAAAGCGCCCTCGAGCCGATCCTTGTGATACCGGTCCAGTTCCTCCTGCGCGTGCAGCACCGGGGCGAACTCATCGGAGTAATTGGTGCGCAGGCTGATGGTCATGATGCGCTGGCGTTGCTCATCTTTTGAAAGAAGCGTCAGCCATTTGCAGGCCGCTTCCTCGATCTTGGCCAGCAGAGCCAGGCCCCTGACGTCGGGGTCGCCGAAATCGAGCAGATCCGATTCCGGCAGGGAAACCGATTGATAGAGGCCGATAAAGAGATCGCTCTTGCTGGAAAAATGCCAGTAGATCGCCCCGCGCGTAACGCCGGCCGCAGCCGCCACCTCATCCAGAGAGCTGTTGGCCACGCCCTTCTTGAAGAACACCCGCTCGGCAGCGGCAAGGATCGCCTGACGGGTCTCTTCTGCCTCGGCCTTGGTTCGGCGCATGCTGATGTCTCCTTCCAGTCGCGGCACGGCGCTTTCGCACCGTGCCCTGTTTGCGGTGCCGGGCTGTCAGTCAGATGAACGCATTCACGTGACTTTTCGCCCAGCCGTCACACCCGTTTTATTCCGCCGGCGATACGGCGTCAGCAGCAATCTCATTCTCCTTCTTCCGATCCCCGAAAATCTTCATGACGAAGACGAAGAAGACGGGAACGAAGAAGATCGCAAGGATCGTCGCCGAGATCATGCCGCCGAGCACGCCGGTGCCGATGGCGTTCTGGCTCGCCGCGCTGGCGCCCGAAGCAATCGCCATCGGCAGCACGCCGAGCGAGAAGGCGAGCGACGTCATCAGGATCGGCCGGAAGCGCAGATGCGCCGCCTCCACCGTCGCATCATAGGTGGATTTTCCTTCCGCCCGCAGATCCTTGGCGAATTCGATGATCAGGATCGCATTCTTGGCGGACAGGCCAATAATCGCGACGAGGCCTACGAGGAAGTAGACGTCGTTCGGCATGCCGCGCAGCATCACCGCCGCCACCGAGCCGATGACGCCGAGCGGCACCACCAGCATGACGGAGAGCGGAATGGACCAGCTTTCGTAAAGCGCTGCCAGCAGCAGGAAGACGAACAGAACGCTGAGCCCGATCAATGCCGGCGCCTGCGAACCGGACTGGATTTCCTGCAGCGACTGGCCGGTCCATTCGAAACCGAAGCCGCTCGGCAACTCACCCGCTAAGCGCTCCATTTCGGCAATGGCGTCGCCGGAGGAATAACCGGGCGCGGACTGGCCGCCGATACGGACCGCCGGATAGCCGTTGTAACCGACCACCTGCGAAGGACCGCGTACCCATTCCACCGTTGCGAATGAGCTCACCGGCACCATGCCGCCATTGGCATTGCGGACGTTGAGGTTCAAAAGATCCTCCGTCTTCATGCGCTGGCCTTGTTCCGCCTGCACCGTCACGCGCTGCATGCGGCCTGCGTTAGGGAAGTCGTTGACGTATGACGAACCCATATTGGCCGAGATGGTGGCGTTGATGTCGCTGAAGGTGACGCCGAACGTATTGGCCTTCTCACGGTCGATGATGAGATTGACCTGCGCCGCATCCGGCATGCCTTCGATACGAAGACCGGCAAGGATGGGGCTCTGACGGGCGGCGGCCATCAGTTGAGCACCGGCCGCGCTGAGAGCCGCCTGTCCCGCGCCCGAGCGATCCTGCAGGCGGAAGGTGAAGCCGCTGGAATTGCCGAGGCCCTGGATCGGCGGCGGCGACAGCGCAAACGACATGGCGTCCGGAAGACCCCACAGCTTGGCGTTGACGCGCGCCGATATGGCGGCGGCGGAATCGTTCGGTCCGCGTTCGCTCCAGTCCTTCAGGGTGGCGAAGGCGAGACCCGCATTCTGGCCGGAGCCGGAGAAGGAGAACCCCGAAACCGCAATCACACGATCCACGGCCGGCTCTTCCATGAAGATCTTTTCGATCTGCTGGATGGATTGCAGGGTGCGGTCGCTGCTGGCTTCCGCCGGCGCCTGAATATCGACGATCAGGTAGCCCTGATCTTCGTTCGGAAGGAAAGAGCTCGGCAGTTGCATATACGCCCAGCCAAGACCGACCAGCAAAGCCGCGTAAATGACCATGAAGCGGCCGGAACGCTTGATGATGCTGCCGACGGACGAGGAATATTTGTGAGAGGCCTTGTCGAAGCCGCGGTTGAACCAGCCGAAGAAGCCCTTCTTCTCATGGTGCCCGGCCTTGATGGGCTTCAGGAACGACGCGCAGAGCGCCGGCGTGAGCGACAAAGCAAGGAAGCCCGAAAACAGGATCGACACCACCATTGTCAGGCTGAACTGCTGATAGATGATGCCGACGGCGCCCGGGAAGAAGGCCATGGGCACGAACACGGCGGTCAGCACCAGCGTGATGCCGATGATCGCGCCGGAAATCTGGCCCATCGCCTTGCGGGTGGCCTCCTTGGGCGACAGATGCTCTTCCGCCATGATGCGCTCGACATTCTCAACGACGACAATCGCGTCATCCACCAGAATGCCGATGGCGAGAACCATGGCGAACATGGTCAGAACGTTGATCGAGAAACCCGAGACATACATGATGGCGCAGGTGCCGAGCAGCGCCACGGGCACCACCAGTGTCGGGATGATGGTGTAGCGGATATTCTGCAGGAAGACGAACATCACCACGAAGACGAGGATGATCGCCTCGATCAGCGTGTGAATGACCTTTTCGATCGAAATCTTGACGAAGGGGCTGGTGTCATAGGGAATTTCATATTCCAGACCCGGCGGGAAATATCGGGAAAGCTCTTCCATGGTGGCGCGAACGCCC
This sequence comes from Agrobacterium sp. 16-172Ci, assembly GCF_053522725.1. Classification (NCBI taxonomy): domain Bacteria; kingdom Pseudomonadati; phylum Pseudomonadota; class Alphaproteobacteria; order Hyphomicrobiales; family Rhizobiaceae; genus Agrobacterium; species Agrobacterium sp. 16-172Ci. The sequence continues at coordinate 57,727 of NZ_JBNWBW010000026.1, read as the reverse complement.
TCGGAGGTCTGCAGCGCATTGCCGGTGGGCGAAAGCTGCACGCCGATGGCGGCGCTCGGCTTGCCGTTCAGGCGGCTCGAGAAGTTATAGCTTTCGCCGCCCACTTCCACCCGCGCGACATCGCGCAGCCGTACGGACGAGCCGTCCGGATTGGCGCGCAGCACGATGGAGCCGAATTCTTCCGGCGAGGTGAGCTGGCCCTGCACGTTGACGGTTGCGGAAATCTGCTGGCCGATGGGATTTGGCGATGCGCCGATGCGGCCGGCAGCCACCTGCGAATTCTGCGCCTGAATGGCGCCGATGACGTCGTTCGAGGTGAGACTGAGGCCCAGCATCTTGTCCGGGTCCATCCAGATACGCATGGAGCGCTGGGTGGCGAAGAGCTGCGCGCTGCCGACACCGGGAACGCGGCGCAATTCGCCGAGCACGTTACGGCTGAGATAGTCGCCGAGACCGATGGCGTCCGTGTTGCCGTCGACGGAGGTGAGCGCCACCATCATCAGGAACGACGTGCCCGCCTGCTCCACGCGCAGGCCCTGCTGCGTCACCGCCTGCGGCAGGCGGGGTTCGACGCGCGCAATGCGGTTCTGGACCTCCACCTGGGCTTCACCGATGTTGGAGCCCGGCGCAAAGGTGACGTTGATGGAAATGCGACCCGAGGATTCCGACGTCGATTCGAAATAGATCAGGCCTGGAACGCCGTTCAGCTCTTCTTCGATGGGACGCGTGACGCTCTGGTAAATATCCTCCGGCGACGCGCCCGGATAGGTCGTCGAGACGGAGATCTGCGGCGGGGCGACATTCGGATATTGCGCAATCGGCAGCATGGGAATGGCGAGCAGGCCCGCCAACATGATGAAGATGGCGACGACCCAGGCAAAAATGGGCCGATCGATGAAAAAACGTGCCATGAAATCGGTCCTTATTGCTTCGCAGCCGGAGCCGCGCTCTCGCTGTCAGCGGCGGTGGCGACATCGGCCTCATCGGACCACGGTTCCGGCTTCACTTTCGCGCCCGGAGCGGTCTTCTGGAAACCTTCGGCCACGACGCGGTCGCCATCCTTCAGGCCTTCGGAAATTACCCAGCGATCGCCGATGGAACGGCCGACGCTGACACGACGCTGCTCGACCGTGTCTTCGGCATTGACGACAAGCACGCTCGCCTGACCACCGGCATCGCGCTGAACCGCCTGCTGCGGCACGGCGAAGGCCGCTTTCTGGATACCCTGCTGGATCTGCACACGGACATACATGCCCGGCAGCAGATCGCCGTTCGGGTTGGGGAACTCACCGCGCAGCGTCACCTGACCGGTGGTTTCATCCACCGCCGCTTCGGAAAACAGCAGGCGGCCGGGCAGCGGGTAACGGCTGCCGTCATCGAACAGCAGGTTGACTTCGGCTTCGTTCGGGCCGGTCATCAGCTTACCATCCTGCAGGGCCTTGCGCAGGCGAATGAGATCGGCTGCCGGCTGGGTGAAGTCGGCATAGATCGGATCGAGCTGCTGGATCGTCGCCAGATTTTCCGAGCCGGTGGCGCTGACGAGGGCGCCTTCCGTAATACGCGCGCGACCGATGCGGCCGCTGATCGGGGCTTTGACTTCGGCATATTGCAGATTGAGCTTCGCCTCCGCGACACCGGCTTCGGCCACGGCCACCTCGGCATCGGCCTGTGCCAGCTGGGCGATGGCGTTGTCGAATTCCTGCTGCGAACCGACGTTTGAACGGCGCAGCTGCTGCTGCCTGTCGGCCGTCTGCCGCGCCTGAAGCTGCGCGGCCTGCGCCCGGCGCAACGTGCCCTCGGCGCTGTCGACACGCACCTGGAACGGCGCGGGATCGATCCGGTAGAGAACATCGCCCTCCTTGACCAGCGAGCCCTGTTCGAACACCCGTTCCACGATAATGCCGGAGACACGCGGGCGCACTTCGGCAAGCCGCGTCGGCGCAATGCGTCCCGGCAATTCGTTGGTGATGGGCAGTTCTTCCTGGCTCACCGTCACGACCTTCACCGCACCGGGCGGCGGCGCGCCGGGCGCAGACGCCTGCTCATCGCTACATCCGACAAGAACGATGCCCGTCAACAACACCGCCGCGATCTGCCCCAATCTCTTCGCCATACTGCGCTCCGAATCCATAAAAAATGTCACATTTACATACATACTAAGACGTATGTAAAATTTCGGCAATGAAATTGTTGCAGTGCAAAAGCCGTCTCACGCGCTTGTGAAGGTGCGTGAGACGGCTTGCGGAAAGCGCTGTAATTCGGGAATGGAGGACTAACTGGCGTTCGAGGCAGGACATATCGCGACGAGCCGGAGGCGACAGCCGGACGGATGAAGCTTTCCGCTGTTTCCGTCGCGACCAAACCACCACTGCGTGGTTTAGATTCCGCGACAACATTCTCTCGACGTCATCCTCGGGCCTGTCCAGAGGATCTGCAACCGATTGATTTTATTCGACGTGACTAGATCTTCGGCATGGGGCTGAGGGAATGCCCCACGACGCCCTCACTACCCCTCAGGACAGACGCTTCAACGAGGAGGCTTCCGGCTGCGAGCCGGGTTTCGTCGTGTCGTTATTGTCGGCGGATCTGTTGCGCAGCGCCGCATAATAGGCGTTCTTCTGCTCGTACATGTTCATATCGGCGCGGCGTACCAGCGATTCCATCGTCTCTCCGACCTCGCTGGTGGCCACGCCCAGTGACAGGCTGAGCGGCGCGCTGGAATAGAACTGGTTGTTGATCTTCAACAGCTCATAAACGGTTTCGACCATGGCGGCGGCCACCTGCCTGTCGGCGCCGGGAAGAAGGATGGCGAATTCGTCGCCGCCAATGCGCGCCGCATGGTTCGGCGCGGTCACCACGCCATTCAGCACCTCGCCCACACGCCGCAACAATGCGTCGCCGGCATCGTGTCCCAGCCTGTCATTGGCGTCCTTCAGGCCGTTGAGATCGATGACGATGGCCGAAACCGGCCTGAGCGCACTGCGCTCCAGCCGGTTCAGCTCGTCCGAATAGAAGGCACGGTTGTGCAGCTTGGTCAGTACATCGTGCTTGCCGAGATATTCGAGATAGGCTTCCGCCTTCTTGCGCGCGGTAATGTCCGTCAACGCCACCTGCACCAGCGACCAGTCGCGCTCATGGCCCGGGAAGACGGAAAAATGCAGGAGCACATGCCGCTCCGACCCGTCAAGCGCGTAATTCACCACCTCGCGATGGTGGGTGAGATTGCCGTTCCAAAGCTCCATCAGCTGTTCCCGGAACGGCTTTTCCATCTCGCCGCGGAAAATATCGCCAAGCCGCTGCAACAGAACCTGCCGGTCCGGCGCGCAGAACAGGTCGAGCGTCGCGCGATTGACGTCGATGACGCGGATTTCGCTCATGCATTGCCGCACGAATTCGGGATGGACATCCATGAACACACGGAAATCGATGATACCGCGCTCCCTGACCTCCTCGATCAGCCGCCGCACCCGGCTGAAATCCTCCACCCACAGGGAAACGGGCGAATGTTTGAACATGCCTTCGGCGTAACGGCGGTTGAGAAGCTCCTTGCGGCGCGCCTCCTCCCGCTCCGTCACATCCTCGGTGGTCAAAAGCAGCCGCCCGAGGGTTTCTTCATGGCCGGGTATGACCGCGCCGCGCAACTGGATATCCAGCCGCTTGCCGCCGATTGAATAATTGACCGCGTTGCTGGTGAATTCCGTCTTGCCCGCCCAGAGCTCGGAAAGCTCGTTCACATGGCTCTCCAGCATGTCGTCACGAAAAATCCGGTGGAGATTGTCGACGAGATGCGCCTGATCGCGAGCCTCGAACAGTTCCAGCGTCCTGGCGTTGACCTTGATCACGCGGATTTTCTGCGAGCAGGCCGCCACCCTCGATAAATCTTCCAGAAGAAACGCCCGGATATCCTCGACGCCCTGCGATCGCCAGATATCGAACTGGCTTTTCACCTCGCTGAAATCCTCGATCCACATCGCCACGGGGGCAAGATTGAAGACATTGGTATCGATTATCTCATTCATACGGGAGGTCTTCTCAAGGATAGGAGGCGAATGCCGAAACGGTGCGCAACGGCGATAGCCGTCCGCATAACCGGATTTATTAGTGATATTCGATCTAACGCAAGCATTTATCGCGCAATCCGGCGGTTTGCGCGATAATTCATGGGTTTCGGCGATATGACGCCCGTTACCAGAGCTTCACGTGCCGGTTCACATCCTTATAGAGCAGGTAACGGAAGCGGCCCGGCCCACCCGCATAGCAGGCCTGCGGGCAATAGGCGCGCAGCCACATGAAGTCGCCCGCCTGCACTTCCACCCAGTCCTCGTTCAGCCGGTAGACGGCCTTGCCTTCCAGCACATAAAGGCCGTGTTCCATCACATGGGTTTCCATGAAGGGAATGGTCGCGCCCGGCTCGAAGGTAACGATGTTGAGATGCATGTCGTAACGCACGTCTTCAGGATCGATGAAGCGGGTCGTCGCCCATTTGCCGTCCGTATCCGGCATGGCCGACAAAGCGTGCTCATCCTCATGCGTGAAGATAGCCGGCGGCGGCTCCAGCCCGTCGACCGCCTGAAACGCCTTGCGGACCCAGTGGAACTTGACGGGCGCCTTGCCCGAATTGCGAAGCTGCCAGCGGGAACCGGCCGGCAGGAAGGCGAAGGAGCCCTCCCGCAAGGCATGCGGCACGCCCTCGAATTCCACGGTCATTTCGCCGTCGACAACGAAGATCGCCGCTTGCGCCCTTGCGTCCGGTTCCGGCCGGTCGCTGCCGCCGCCCGGCTGCACCTCGACGATATATTGCGCGAAGGTTTCGGAAAAACCCGTCATTGGCCGGGCGATGATCCAGGCCCGGGTGCCGGTCCAGTGCGGCAGCACGCTCGTCACGATATCGGACATTACGGTTTTGGGGATGACCGCATAGGCGGTCTTGAACACCGCCTTGCTCGACAGAAGTTCCGTCTGTCCCGGCAGACCACCCATATCCGAATAATATCTCTTCATTTCAGCCATTCCATTCTGCAACGCATTCGGCGCGGATTCTTAGGCCCGCGCCGGCGTTTAATCAAATGGTTATTGGCAAGCAGAGACTGGCCCGAAGGATGTCACGCCTTCTTACGCATCGTAGCGTAGACGATATTGTGGTTCTCCCCGAAGAACACATCCGCCTCGATGCCTGCAGGATCGGCGCTGGCGTTGACGATTCGCCACATATCCGCCTTGGAGCGCAACAGCAGCGCCCAGTTCATGAAGGTTTCCATGTAACCGTCGACGACGATGTCTTCCGAGAAATTGGCGAAGAGGAACATGCCGCCGGGCTTCAGCATTTCCATGCAGCGCCGCGTGAGTTTGATCGCCACGCGGTCGTTCAGATAGTCGTAGAGACCGGCCGCGTAGATCAGATCGAAAGTGCCGAGTTCCTGCGTGCGCAGGACGATATCGCGCACGGAACCGTCGATCGCCTCGATGCAGCTGCCGTTGAAATCGCGGGCGACGGAACCGACGCTCAAGGGGTCCTGATCGAGCGCCACCCAGCGCTTGATCTTGCCCTCTTTCAGCGCCACGGAGGCATCCGCCTCACGCAGATGGCCGGAAGCGATGGTGAGGATTTCCGTCTCACTACCATGCCGGGCCGCAGCTTCATCGACGAACCGTGTCAGCAAATCGCGCCGCTCGCGCACGGCGACCGAGGAACTGGCATCCTTCGTGTAGTCGTAAAGGGCCGCACCGAGCGGCGTGGCTTTATTTACCAGTTCGGCAACACTGTCGTGGCCATAAATGAAATCGAGCAGCTGCGCATCGCCCGAATAACCCCGCGGCTTTTCGAAAGACCAGCGCGTGAACGGGTCCTCCAGAAAATGAACCGAAACAGGGTGATTCTGCACCAACGGAATCAGTTCAGCCCACACGCTGGAGTGGAGCTTCTCACGCAGACCATGCAGTGCGCCCGCCGTTCTATGTATTATCTCACGTGCTGAAATACGATTGTCGAACTGCTTCTGTGCCAATTCGAGAATGAGCGCAATCTCTGCTTTCGCAACGGCGAACTGCTCATCGAATGTTTCCGTTCTGCGTGCAAAAATCTCTTTTGCGACAGTATCCGGGGTAATCAGACTTGCCCCGTCAAGATTTTTCTTCTTTACCCGCACCACTTCAGCCTCCAGTATTAACACATTGTTAACTATACGTTTCTGGGAGGCGGAAGGCCACTCGCTTTCGATTTTTGAGCGGTGTAGGGATACATTAGTAAATTAGCGTATTTTTTTGGTCACACTCGTGAGGACGGGAGAAAGCAGATACGCGATTTAGTGAAACTTAATGTTGCGAACGTATGATGCGTTCTTCCTTTCCATGTTCTCCGCACGCATCGGCAGAGATCGACGGGAACCCGCACTGGGTGCGACAGCACACGGAAAAGTGGAATAAGCAGTTACTTAATAAAGTATACGCAACACTATGGGAAAGTGCATGAAGCACACATTGGGAGAGGTGAGTGGACAGCAAGACTATCGGCGGCCGGACTCCCGGTTTTCTGATGAACTCCTTGCCCTTTACCAGCAGGAAGGTGAGCGCAGCCGCCGCGGCTCTATCCGGCGGGGCCTGTGGACCGCTGTCTTCATCTATCTGCTGTTTGCCGCAACCGACATCATTCTGATACCCGACGTCGCTTTTTACACCATTATCGCACGTCTGATTGTTGTGCTGTCATCCCTGCTGACGCTGGAGATTCAGCTAAGCAAGGGCGCCAGCACCACGGCGCTCGATCTCACCTGCGCCACCGCTCTCGTCATGGGCTATATCGGCTGGCTGCTGCCGTCGCTGTTGACCGACAATACCGAAAACATGTCCTATTACATGGTTTTCGGGGCGATCTTCATGATGGGCGCCAATCTGTTTTTCACCTTCCGCTTCCATCTGTCGCTGGTGTCTTCAGGCATTATTCTCGTCACCTATTTTCTGGCGGCAACGCAGTTTCCCGAAGACAGCTTCTACAAGTTCGCCTTTGGCACCTTCTACATATCGTGTTTCGTCTTCACTTCTTACGTAAACTGGAATCTGAACCGGGAGCGCTACCACGTCTTCGTCAACGGGCTGGAGGCGAAGGCCCAGCAGAAGGCGGCTGACGAACGTGGCCAGGCGCTGCTGCGGCTTTCCAATACCGACTCCCTGACCGGCCTGCAGAACCGTCGCGCCATCGACCACCATCTGCGCCTGCTGTGGGACAACTGGATCAGGAAGGAAGAAGGCTTTGCCGTTTTCCTGATCGATGTCGACTTCTTCAAGAAATACAACGACCGTTACGGCCACCAGGAAGGCGACAAATGCCTGGTGACGGTGGGCAAAGCCCTGCAGGATGCGATCACCGAACACGGCGCTTCCATCGGCCGCTATGGCGGTGAGGAATTCATCGTGCTGGCGCCGTTCAAATCCAAGCAGCAGGTGGGTGAGCTTGCCGAGACGATCCGCCACACCGTTGAAGACCTGTCGCTTGCGCATGACCAGCGCCGGGATGGCACCTTCATCGTCACCGTCAGCATCGGTGCGTCCTTCACCCGTCCCAATGCGGACGGCAAGCTGGAAAAGATCATCAACGAGGCCGACCGCGCGCTCTATATCGCCAAGGGCAATGGCCGCAACTGCATGAAGCTGTTCGATCCGGACGATCCGCAGACCAGCGACGAGACGGAAAACATTGCCGCCCTGCTGAAAATCGCCGTCGCGGAAGATCTCGTTTCCCTCGTCTATCAGCCTATTCTCAACGTTTCGACCAATGAGACCGCGGGGGTCGAAGCGCTGATGCGGCTTCGCCTGCTGGATGGCAATCCAGTCGCACCCGGTATTTTCATTCCGATTGCCGAACGCACCGGCACGATCATGGAATTGGGCCTGTGGACCATCAAGACCGTCTGCAAGCAGATACTGGCCGATGACAAGGTGGCCGTCGTCAGTGTCAACGTGTCGCCGATGCAATTGAAAAATCCGGGTTTCGCCACCTCGGTGGCCGCCATTCTCGTGGAGGCGGGAATTGCCGGCAACAGGCTTGCCTTCGAAATCACCGAAGGCGTCGACATGGAAATGCATTCGGACGTGCTGCGTTGTCTGAACGACCTGAAAACGCTCGGCATCAATATCTGGCTGGATGATTTCGGAACGGGTTTTGCCGGCCTTTCGTGGCTGCGCATGACGGATTTCGATACCGTCAAGATCGACCGCTCCTTCCTGCACGACAGCAAGACCCCGCGTGGCCGGGCGATGCTGCAGGACATGATCCGCCTCATCCGCAATCGCGGCCACAAGATCCTGATCGAAGGCGTCGAGACCGAGGAACAGCTGAGGCTCGTGCGTCAGATGGAAATCGACTACGCGCAGGGCTATTATATCGGTCGCCCCATCGGGGCCGAAAGGCTGGGCGCGGCGGCAGCGCCCTATCCGCGCCCGAATATGCTGCTGCGACCCGCCTGAACACGGGATGACGGCGGAACGACGCCGTCAGCCGCAGGCCGCTTTAATGATAAGCGGGCGGGTTAACCGAGAATTTTGCAGCAAGTTCCGAGAAGGCCGCCCGCGTGACGGGATCGACAGGAGCCCCTTCCCTCTCCCGCCTTGCCGCCACCGCCCACTCCCGGTCACCCGGCGCCATGACCTTGCAATCCTCCCGCACGGGGGATCCGCGCAGGACCTCGAGATAACGTTTCATGCCCTCGTCGAACACCTCGCGCTCCAGGAAGGCTTCCGGCTTCAGCGCCAGAACGAAGGCCCCAAGCCCGCGCGGCGTGGAAAAATCCGGCCCGCCCATGGGAGCGATATCGAAGCTGAGTTTCATGCCCGTGAGAACAGCGCTGAAAATCTCGACCATTCCCGCAAGTGCGGCCCCCTTGAAACCGAACTCGCCGCCGACCGGGGCAAGCATTTCAACGGCATGGGGATCGCGGGTATCGACGCCGTCGCCGTCAGAGGCCACACCTTGCGGCAATTGCTGGCCGAGGCTCCGGTAAAGAAGAACACGGTTATAGGGCACCGCGCTGGTGGCCATATCCAGCAGCCAGGGCATATCGTCCGCTGCCGGCACACCGATGGCGATTGGATTGGTGCCGTGGAAACGCATGGCGCCATCGTGCAGGCGCACGAAACTGTCGGAGTTGCAGAAGGTGAGGCCAATATAGTCCTGCCGCGCCGCTTCCAGCGCATATGCGCCGGCCGGGCCGAAATGCGATGAGTTGCGGATCGCCACCGCGCCAATGCCGAATTTTTCCGCGAGCACCATGGCGCTGTCCATCGCCGCATAGGTGGCGCGGGCGCCATGGGCGTGGTCGGCGTCGATCGTCTCCACCGCGCCGAAGCCCGAAACGCGGCGGATCTGCGGCCGCCGATTGAGACGCCCGCCTTCGAGCGCGGTAATATAATGGGCGAGGAGGCGCACACCGTGGCTGTCCACACCGCGCCTTGTGCCGTGCATCATGGCGCGGGTCGCCGCATCGGCCGTTTCGTCATCGGTGCCGGCGGCCAGAAAAACGGTGCGGCAAAACCGCTCCAGCTCACCCAGGCTCGCCAGAACGGTGGCTTTTTCATTGCTGTGCGCCATGAGGGAATCCTCCCAATTCCAGAATCCATGCCGCACAAGCTATTCACGGGGCGCGTTTTTGCAATCGAATATCGCGCGCCCCGAGGGCTCAATCAGTCTTCCGCTCCCGTGGCATCGTAAGAAGAGCGTTCGCCGGCGATAATCGCGCGTTTGCCGACATGGTTGGCAGGCCCGACGATGCCTTCCTGTTCCATACGCTCGACCAGCGAAGCGGCACGGTTGTAACCGACGGACAGGCGGCGCTGGATATAGGATGTGGAGCACTTCTTGTCGCGCATCACCACCTTGACGGCCTTTTCATAAAGATCGTCGCTATCGTCCTCACCCATGGCGGTCTTGTCGAAAACAGCGGCTTCCTCTTCCGCCTCTTCGTCGGTTTCGTCAGCGTCTTCGGTAACGGTGCCGAGATATTCCGGACGTCCCTGCGTCTTCAGATGCGCGACCACCTTTTCCACTTCCTCATCCGAAACGAAGGGACCGTGGACACGGGCGATGCGGCCGCCGCCCATCATGTGCAGCATATCGCCCTGGCCGAGCAGATGCTCCGCGCCCTGTTCACCGAGGATGGTGCGGCTGTCGATCTTCGAGGTCACTTGAAAGGAGATACGGGTCGGGAAGTTCGCCTTGATCGTACCGGTGATGACATCGACCGACGGGCGCTGGGTTGCCATGATGAGATGGATGCCGGCCGCACGCGCCATCTGCGCCAGACGCTGGATCGCGCCTTCGATTTCCTTGCCGGCCACCATCATCAGGTCTGCCATTTCGTCGACGATGACGACGATATAAGGCATGGCCGTGAGGTCCATTTCCTCCTGCTCGTAGACCGCCTCGCCGGTGGCGCGGTCAAAACCGCTCTGCACGTTGCAGAACACCGTCTCGCCCTTGGCGCGGGCGGCAGCGGCCCTTGCATTGTACCCGTCGATATTGCGTACGCCGAGACGCGACATCTTGCGATAGCGGTCTTCCATTTCGCGCACGGCCCACTTCAACGCCATGACCGCCTTCTTCGGATCGGTAACGACAGGCGTCAACAGATGCGGAATACCGTCATAAACGGACAGCTCAAGCATCTTGGGATCGACCATGATCAGACGGCACTCTTCCGGCTTCAGACGATAGAGCAGCGACAGGATCATGGTGTTGATGGCGACCGACTTGCCGGAGCCGGTGGTGCCGGCGACCAGCAGATGCGGCATCTTCGCCAGTTCGGCGATGACAGGTTCGCCGCCGATGGTCTTGCCGAGGCAAAGTGCGAGCTTCTGGCGGGTCTCGGCATAGTCTGTCGCTTCGATCAGTTCGCGCAGATAAACCGTCTCGCGCACCGGGTTCGGCAGTTCGATGCCGATGACATTGCGGCCGGGCACGACGGCGACACGGGCCGAGAGCGCCGACATGGAGCGGGCGATATCGTCCGAGAGACCGATGACGCGCGAGGACTTGACGCCGGGGGCGGGTTCGAACTCATACAGCGTGACGACCGGGCCGGGGCGGACATCGATGATCTCGCCCTTGATGCCGAAATCCTCCAGCACGCTTTCGAGAAGCCCGGCGCTCTGCTCCAGCGCTTCCGGCGTCATGGTCGTGGTCTGCTGGACGCGGGCCTCCTGCAGAAGATCGATGGAGGGGTATTCATATTCCCCCTCGGCGAAGACAGGCGCTTCGCGGAACATCGGCTGCGAGGCCTGGATGGGCGCGCGTGGCGTGAAGCGCGGCTCGGCCGCAATTCTCTCAACCGGCTGAACCTGCTCCACAGGTCTCGGCGTCTCGACAACCATCGGTGCTTCCGCGACGGGCGGCGGTGCGACTTCCTGTTCCACGACCGGAAGGGCGGCAGGAACGACGGACTGACGCACGCCGATCTCGCGGTAAAGCCGGATTGCGGAACCGCCCGGCACGGTGACGACAGGAGGTTCGGACGAAAGCACGATCGCAGCCGCTGCAGGCGACACGACGGCAACCGGCGCGACTATCGCTGGCGCCGTGACGACCGAATTTGCAAGAACGGCGCGCGTGGACGCAGAAACACCCTCGCCGGCGCCGCCCGGCAGATCGAGCGTCATCACTTCCCAGAAAAGCTCATCCGGCAGATGGGCGGCGAAAGCAGGAATGGCGGCCTGAGCGGCCTCGACAGCAGGCGCGACGGATTGCGGCTGAACCGACGGGGATGCCTGCGGCACAGGCGCTTCCACGGCTACGGAGATACCCTCCTGAACCGGCATCTGCGCAGCTGCAGCCGCCTCCTCCGCCTGCTTGCGGGCAAGCTCCAGCCGCAATTTGTAAGTCAGCGCCCTGGCGCCCCGGGCCTCCGGCGGCTGCGGCAGAAACGGCATGCGCGGCGGCGGCACGCGCTGTTCAGCCGGCTTCACGACGGGTTGAGGGACAGAAACCTCCTGCTGCACGGCGTGTTGCTGCGCCACCGCTTCCTGCTCCACCGTTTCAGGCGGGGCGGCATCCAGAATTTCCTCTTCCGGAATATTGGGTGTCTCGACCGGCATGCGCCGGGCAAAGGCGCTTTCCGGCGTGCGGGTGAAACGCACATTCGGGCCGAGCACGAAAGCATTCTGCCAGCCGGGCATCTCGGCGCGGCCTTCAATGGCATCGGCTGCGCTGACATCGGCATTAGGCCGGGGTGCCGCGCCCGCCTTCATTCCCGCCGTCTGCTGACCGGCAACCGACTGGCCGCCGGCATGACGAGCCTTCTCGCTCCCCTCCCCTACGCTATTGGATGAATTCTGGAATCTGGATCGGGAGAAACTCATGGCAGCGTGCACACTCATCATAAACGTACATATTTCGGTCTCCCTGAAATAGAAAATAAAGGTTAATTACCCCTTTCCAAACGGGGTCACTGCGGCAGATTTTCGCTCCGCCCACAGGGGCAACGAGACACACACGGCCGAAACGCCGGCATCCCAACCACCTAATTTCATTGCGTTAAATCAATTTTCCGGAACATCGCCGCCGGCAGGACCGCAGCACGAGAAAAGCGCATTGCCGCGAGAAAGCATATTGTTTCCGCAATGGCCCGCGCAACGTAAAATCATTGCTGTAAAGCCCGCGAATTAACGTGGACACTGCCGAGGTTGCAGTCTTAAGATCGGCCGCCGCGGACCAAGTGGAAAGGCCCGCCCAGCCCTCGTTTCCGGAGTGAATCATGTCGCCTGTCCACCTGTCCCGCCGCTCGCTTCTAAAGACGTCACTCCTTCTTGCCGCAACCACGGGTTTGGCGGGCATAGCCGCCGCGCAGGAGGCGGCATCAGGCGGAAGGCTGATCGTCGCGGCCGATTCGGAGCCGAAGAACCTCAACCCGGCGATCGTCGCCTCAAACGGCGTGTTTTATATTGCCAGCAAGATCGTCGAGCCGCTGGCCGAGGCCTCCTTCGATGGCAAGGATGGGCTCACACCGCGGCTTGCGACCGAATGGCAGGGATCGGATGACGGTCTCAGCGCCACTTTCAAGCTGCGCGAAGGCGTGTCCTGGCATGACGGCAAGCCGTTCACCGCGGCGGATGTCGCCTTTTCGGCGCTCTCCATCTGGAAACCTCTGCAGAATCTCGGACGGCTGGTCTTCGCCAATCTCGAGAAGGTGGACACGCCGGATGAACACACGGCGATCTTCCGCTTTTCCAAGCCCACGCCTTTCCAGCTCATCCGCAACGCCCTGCCGGTCGTCACCAGCGTCGTGCCGAAACATCTTTATGAAGGCACCGATATCGCCACCAACCCGGCCAATACCAAGCCGGTCGGCACCGGGCCTTTTTTCTTTGCCGAATACAAGCCCGGTGAATATTACCGCCTGACCCGCAATCCCAATTACTGGGGCAAGGGCGAACCGCAGCTCGAAGAGATCATCTACCGCGTCCTGCCGGACCGGGCGGGTGCGGCCTCCGCGCTCGAAGCAGAGGAAATTCAGCTCGCCGCCTTTTCGGCCGTGCCTCTGGCCGATCTCGAGCGCATCTCGAAGGTGCCTGGCATCAAGGTCATTGCCGATGGTTACGAGGCGCTGACCTATCAGCTAGTGGTCGAAATCAACCATCGCCGCAAGGAACTGGCCGATCTCAAGGTCAGAAAGGCCATCGCCCACGCCATCGACAAAAAATTCGTCATCGACAAGGTCTTCCTCGGTTACGCCACGGCATCCACAGGCCCGGTGCCGAAGAACGCCCCTGAATTCTACACCGACGATGTCGAGACCTATGATTTCGATGTGGCCAAGGCCAATGCACTGCTGGACGAGGCGGGTTATGCGCGCGGCCCGAACGGAACACGTTTCTCGCTGAAACTTCTGCCGGCGCCCTATTTCAACGAAACCAGACAGTTCGGCGCCTATCTTCGTCAGGCGTTGCAGGAAATCGGCATCGATGCCGAGTTGGTCAACAATGATTCAGCTGCTCACCAGAAGGCGGTCTACACCGATCATGCCTTCGACCTCGCCATCGCGCCGCCGGTCTTCCGCGGCGACCCGGCAATTTCCACCACCATTCTCGTGCGTTCCGGCATTCCGGCGGGAGTCGGCTTCTCCAATCAGGGCGGTTACGAGAACAAGACGCTGGACGAATTGATCGACAAGGCGTCGATAACGGTCGACACCGCCGCGCGCACGGCGCTTTACAAGGATTTCCAGAAGCAGGTCGCCGCCGATCTGCCGCTGATCAACGTTGCCGAATGGGGCTTCATCACGGTGGCGCGCGATACCGTCAAACATGTCGCCAGCAATCCCCGCTGGGCCGTTTCCAACTGGGCGGATACGGCGGTCGATACGTAAGGACGCATCGTGAAGCGTGCAGTAACATTGCTGAAGCGAAGGGCAGTCAGCGCCATTCCGGTGCTGCTGATCGTTCTCATCTTCACTTTCCTCCTGCTTGAAAATGCATCCGGAGACGCGGTAGACGCCTATCTCGTCTCCATTGGCGGCGGCGATGCCGGGCTCAGGGATGTGTTGCGCGAACAATACGGCCTGAACGGTTCGGTATTTGCCCGTTTCTGGCTCTATGCCAGCTCAGTGCTGCGGCTCGATCTCGGCTGGTCACTTGCCTTCGACCGGCCGGTGCTGGGGCTGATCCTCGAGCGGCTGCCGAACACACTTCTCCTGATGGGCAGCGCCACCGCATTCGCCTTCATCCTCGGCACCGGTCTTGGCATCGTGGCCGGTGCGCGTCCCAGGGGGCTGACGGATCGCGTGCTTTCAACGCTTTCGCTGGCGCTTTACGCCACGCCCGGTTTCTGGCTCGGCCTCGTGCTGGCCATCGTCTTTGCCGTTCAACTCAAATGGCTGCCCACCTCAGGCATCGAAACCATCGCCTCGGGCAAGCAGGGATTTGCAAGGGCGCTAGATATTGCCCGCCATCTCGTGCTGCCGGTCGCCAGTCTCGGCCTCATTTATCTCGCGCTGTTCCTGCGCGTCATGCGCACTGCCATGGCGGCGGTCTGGCCGCTGGATTTCGTGCTTTTTGCTCAATCCAAGGGGCTTTCCAGGAGACGGATCGTGCTGCGCCATGTCGCGCGCAACGCCGCTCTTCCGCTTGTCACTGTGCTTGGCCTGCAGGCCGCAACCATGTTGGGCGGCAGCGTGGTGATCGAAAGCGTCTTCGCCATTCCCGGTTTCGGCCGGCTGGCGCAGGAGGCGGTCAGCGGCCGCGACACGCCGCTTTTGATGGGCATTATTCTGACAAGCGCCGTCTTCGTCATTCTCGTCAATCTCGCCGTCGATATTGTCTATGCCGTTCTCGATCCGCGCATCGGCAGCGGGGAGCGACAGGCATGAGTTTCGCTCTCCGGCTGCTGCGCAGTTTCGAAGGCGCCACGGGCACCATCATTCTGGTGCTGCTTGCCGTGGCGGCGCTTGCCGCCCCCCTCCTCTTTCCGGGCGACCCGCTGGCCATTGTCGGCGAGCCGCTGATCGCGCCGTTTACGGATGCCACCCTGCCGCTGGGCACCGACCGGCTGGGCCGCAATGTGCTGGCCGAGCTTGCCCATGGCGCGCAGGCCTCCCTGCTCGTCGGCATGGGTGCCGCCGCCGCCGCGCTGGTGATCGGCACCGTCATCGGCACCATCGCCGGTTTTGCGGGCGGCCTCGTGGACGAAGCATTGATGCGCGTCACCGACGCTTTCCAGATCGTGCCGAATTTCCTGCTCGCGCTTGCCTTCGTCAGCACCATCGGACCTTCCATGCCCATCGTCATTCTCGCCATTGCGCTCGGCGCATGGGCGGATCCCGCGCGGCTGATGCGGGCGCAGGTGTTGAGCATCCGCGAGCGCGATTATGTTCAATCCGCCCGCGCCATCGGCATGCATCCGCTGGAGATCGCCTTCCGGCAGATCCTGCCCAACGCTCTGCCGCCGGTTCTGGCGCTGGCCGCCATCATCGTCGCGGCAGCCATCCTCACCGAGGCCGCGCTGTCCTTCCTCGGGCTTGGCGACCCCAATATCGTCACGTGGGGTTCTATGATCGCCGAAGGACGCAACGTCCTGCGCTCGGCTGCGTTTTTGTCCCTCATCCCCGGCATCGGCCTTCTGGTCACGGTTCTCGGCGTTTATCTTCTCGGCGAAGGCATCAACAGGGCGATGGCGACGAGGAGGCAAGCGCCATGAGCGGAAATGTGCTGTGCCGGATCGACGATCTCAGCGTTTTTTATGCGGCAGGCGATGCACCGGCCTTGCAGAATGTTTCGCTGACGATCCGGCATGGGCAGAGGCTGGCGATCATCGGCGAAAGCGGTTCGGGAAAATCCACGCTCGGCAGAGCCATTGCCGGGCTTCTTCCCGGCAATGCGCGGGTTTCCGGCGATATTTCCTGGAGCCGCGATAGCGGCCTGTTTCACGGCAGACCACTGCCGGGGCGCGATATCGGCACGATCTTTCAGGATACCGGCGCGACGCTGAACCCGGTTCTCACCATCGGCGAACAGGTGGCGGAAGGCGCCGTGCGGCATCTCGGCCTGTCATGGAGGCAAGCGCGCGATCTTGCCCGCGACCTTCTGGACCGGGTGCGGCTGCCGCATCCCTCCCATCTGCTCACCGCCTATCCGCACCAGCTTTCCGGCGGCCAAAGGCAGCGCGTGGCGATTGCCGCTGCCATTGCCGCCAGTCCTTCGATCCTGATTGCCGACGAGGCCACGAGCGCTCTCGATACGGTCAGTCAGGCCGCCATCGCCACGCTGCTGGACGATCTGGTGCGGCAGGAGAACAAGACGCTGGTCTTCATCACCCATGATATCGGTCTTGCCTCCAGCCTGGCCGACGAGATCGCGGTTCTGCGCGCGGGGCTGCTGGTGGAACACGGCCCGACACGGCGGGTGCTTTCCGCACCCAGTCATGACTATACGCGTGCGCTGCTTGCCGATTATCTCGATCTCTCTACCCCGCCGCTCATCAGCGAGGCCGCGTCATGAACGAAGCCCTTCTGAGTGTCGACGGACTGTCGAAAACCTATCGCACCGGCGCAAGAACGGTAGCGGCGCTTTCCGACATCTCCGTTTCGCTTCAGCCCGGCGAGACCCTGGGGCTTGCCGGTCCCTCCGGCTGCGGGAAATCGACACTGGCGCGCATTCTGATGCGGCTGATCCCGGCCGATGAAGGCACGATCCATTTCAAAGGCCACGACTGGCTGGCGCTGGGCAGCGGGCAGCTTCGCGCCGCCCGCCGGCACATGCAGATGGTGTTTCAGGACACGCATGGCGCCTTCAATCCGCGCGCCAGCGTCGAGGATGCCATCGGCGAGCCGTTGCGCATTCATCGCATGGTCAAAAGACGCGAACGCGCGGCGGAAATACACCGCCTTCTCGAGCGCGTGGGCCTGCCCGCCAGCTATGCCGGCCGTTCGGTCTTCGATCTCTCCGGCGGTCAAAGGCAGCGTGTCGCGATTGCACGGGCGATTGCGCTCAAACCGTCGCTTCTCATTCTGGACGAAGCCGTCTCCGCGCTCGATGTTTCGGTTCGCCGACAAATTCTCGAACTGCTGGTGGAAATACAGCGGGAGACGGCCGTTTCCTGTATTTTCGTTTCCCATGATCTCGCGGTCATCCGGGCCGTCTGCCACCGCGTCGCCATCATGGAAGCGGGGCGGATCGTTGAAATCGGCAGGACGGGAAATATCGTCTCGGCGCCGCAATCCTCGACCGCCAGAACCCTGATCGACGCCGCACCGCGCCTGACCATTGCCACGTAAGGAAAAGACATGCCCGTTCCGGATTATGCATTGCTGCTCGACCCACCCGCTTTTCCCGCGGAGCGTTACGCCATTCTGGCCGACCGGCTGGCAGCCTTGATGGGCACGGGGAACGACGTCCTTCTCATACAGGCGGAAGCCGTGCTGGCGCTTGAGGCGGCGGCGACGAGCCTTGCCCGACCGGGTCTTAGAGCGCTCAACATCGTCACCAGCCCCTATGGCGCATGGTTCGGCGGCTGGCTTGCGAGAGGCGGCGCGGCGGTGCGCAACCTGACCGCCAGCCCGGCGAAACCGGTCACGCTGGAGGAGGTGGAGCGGGCGCTGAACGAGGGTCCGGGCTTCGATCTTCTCGCCATCGTCCATGCGGAATCGGCAAGCGGCATTCTCAACCCCCTGCCCGCCATTGCCGCGCTCGCTCGGCAAAGGGGTATCGTCACGCTCGTTGATGCCGTCGCCTCCATCGGCGGCCATGCCTTCGAGGTCGACCGGTTGGGCATCGATATCGCCGTCATCGGCCCGCAAAAGGCGTTGGCCGGCCCGGCCGGGGTTTCCGCCATTTCCGTCAACGAAAAAGCGTGGGAGCTTCTTTCGCATGGTAAGGCGCCGGAAAACTCCATGCTTTCGCTTCTGGACCAGAAGAAACTCTGGCTCGATGCCGGCCGGGGCGCGCTGCCCGGAACGCCTGCTCCGCTGGAATTCTACGCGCTGGAGGCCGCCCTTGACCGGATAGAGGCAGAAGGTCTGGCATCCGCCAATGAACGTCATGAAAGAGCGGCGGCGGCCACCAGGAACGGCATCAGGGCGCTCGGTATCCCGACCTGGGTGGAAGAGGCACACGCATCCGCCCTCGTTTCCACGGCGATCCTGCCGGATACCGTGGAAGCAAAGGCGTTCCTCGCTGCGGCATCCCAAAAGCAGGGCGCAGATATTTCCGCCGGTGTCGGCCCCGGCGCGGAACGGCTGATAAGGCTCAATCACACCGGTCGGAGGGCGCATCCGGAGGCGGTGAAAGCCAATATCGCGGCCTTCTCCAGCGCCCTGAAGAGCCTCGGCCATGCCGCAGATACCGATTCCGCACTGGAAGCGACTGACAAAGCCTATTCTGACGCCCCTGCGAACGGCGTTTAATGCCGCTAATAAACGTTCATTGCGCCAAATCCGGCAGCGGTGGAATGTCAGTCACGACATTGTTGTTAAAAATGGTAGACAAATTCCTCGGCCAATCTTGACGAAATCATGGCAACGCGCGAAACTTAACGCTACGTTAACTCGCGTGAAGAAGGGAAATGGCCATGGTAGCAGGGTTCAACATGCTCTCCTTTGACCTCTTTGGCATCGGCCGAAGGATGCCCGTCGTCAATGAGCGGGTGGAGACCGAGTTTCAGGACAAAACACCGCGCAGACCCGATGACGAGTCGCACGATGACGACCGCGATCAGGAATATGAACTGTTCTTCTGGTCGCTTTATCCGGTGATCTGAGGCATTCACAGCGGCTTGCAGGTATGAACCTTGCCAAGGACCGCGGGTTCATTCAATGATTGCCGCATGCGCCGGCCCGAAAAGAACTCTGCGAACAGAGACTTGCAACTGTTGCGCCGCCTTCTGCGGGCCAAGGATCATATGGACGCGGCGCCCCATGAGGCGTGGCCTGTTTCACGCCTTGCAAGCGTCAGCGGGGCCTCACAGGCGCACTTCGCGAGATCGTTTCGCGATGCTTTCGGCATACCCCCTCACCGCTATCTGCTGACCCGCCGCGTGGAGCGCGCCCTGGCGCTGTTGCGTGACACGGACCTTCCGATCATCGAAATCGCGCTGCAAACCGGCTGGAACAGCATCGGCACGTTCGGCCGTGTTTTCCGCGACGTGACGGGGGAAAACCCGAGTGAATTGCGGCGCAGGATGCGGCTTTTGCCTGCCGAGCTTGAGCAGGTTCCCCATTGCTTCGTCAGCGCCGCGCATCGTCCCCATCTCACAATCGCAGTTTCGGAGAAGCGCCGGCGAACGGAAAGCGGTAGGCACGGTGAGTGAAAGGGAGATAGCTCATGAAAAATGGTGTTCAACTTGTCGGGCTTTATGTTCATGACCAGGACGAAGCGCTGCAATTTTATGTCGAAAAAGTCGGATTTCGTCTGCATACGGACGCACGTAACGGCGATTATCGCTGGTTGACCGTGCAGCACCCGGACCAGCCGGATTTCCAGCTGGGCCTGTTTCGGCCGCAGGCCCCGACCGTTGATGAAGCGACGGCGCAGGATCTGAATGAAGCCGTTGCCAAAGGCGCCATGCCGCCGCTGGTTCTGGTGGTCGAGGATTGCCAGAAAGCCTTTGACGCCATGCACAAACGCGGCGTCGAATTCACCCAGGAACCGATCGCCCGCTACGGCTCGGTGGATGCGAGCTTCCGCGATCCTTCCGGCAATGGCTGGAAGCTCGTTCAGGCCCGTTGAAGCGCCGATGTGTCACATTCCATCATGGATGTTTTTTCTTGGGGGCGACTTTGATCTTGCGAAACTGGATAAGGCAGGGGCATCGGTGGCTGGGCATTCTGCTGACCGTCACCATTCTGGCGAACTTCGCTTCGATGGCCTTCGGCCCGACGCCACCGGTGATCGTCTTTGCTCCGCTGGTGCCGTTGACTTTGCTTGTTCTCAGCGGGCTTTACATGTTCTTCCTGCCATATCTGGGAAAGCCGCCAGGCCCATCGGGGAAGTAAGCAGGTAAGCAATGAGGCTATCGCGCCCTTCGGCCGCCCGCACGGTTCACGCGGTTGCGAAGCACGGTATCCAAAATGTTTCGGCCCCGGGTTTTACCCCGGGGCCGATTAAAAAGCGGTCGGCAAGAACCGCCTGACCTTAGTGGTTGTCGCGCGGCAGACCCTTGGTCTGGGCGATGCGCTGATACTTCACGGCCGGTTCCAGAACCGCGCCGGTTTCCATCTGGCTGACGATACCGCGCTGGATTTCCTGCCATGGCGTCTGGTGATCGGGGAACTTGTAACCGCCCTCAGCCGACAGCGCCTCGTAACGCTTGGCCAGTTCCTCGCCGGAAATCAGGATATCCGCCTTGCCACGGCCCACATCGATGCGGACGCGGTCACCCGTCTGCAGGATGGCGAGGCCACCACCGGCCGCCGCTTCCGGGGAAGCGTTGAGGATGGACGGGCTGCCCGACGTGCCGGACTGACGACCATCGCCGATGCAGGGCAGCGAATTGACGCCTTCCTTCAGAAGATAATCGGGCGCGCGCATGTTAACCACTTCCGCCGCACCCGGATAACCGATGGGACCGGCGCCGCGCATGAAGAGGATGGTGTTGGCATCGATCTTCAGCGACGGATCGTCGATGCGGTGATGGTAGTCCTCCGGACCGTCGAACACCACGGCGCGGCCTTCGAAGGCTTCCGGATCGTTCGGGTTGGAGAGGTAACGGTTGCGGAACTCTTCCGAAATCACGCTCGTCTTCATGATGGCGGAGGAGAACAGGTTGCCGCGCAGGACGCGGAAGCCGGCACGTTCCTTGAGCGGCTGCTCATAGGGACGGATGACCTTCTCGTCTTCGATGATCGCGCCACGGCAGTTTTCGCCGATGGTCTTGCCGTTGACGGTCATGGCGTCTTCCATGATCAGTCCCTGGTTCATCAGCTGATTGACGACAGCGGGAACGCCGCCGGCATGGTAATAATCCTCGCCGAGATATTCGCCGGCCGGCTGCAGGTTGACGAGCAGCGGCACATCTTCGCCATAGGTCTGCCAGTCATCCACCGTCAGCTCGACGCCGACGTGACGTGCGAGGCCATTCAGATGGATCGGCGCATTGGTGGAGCCGCCGATGGCCGAGTTGACGCGGATGGCGTTGATGAAGGCATCCTTGGTCATAATATCGGAAGGCTTCAGGTCTTCCTTCACCATTTCGACGATGCGCAGGCCGGTAAGGTAGGAGACTTCCTGACGGTCGCGGTAAGGCGCCGGGATGGCGGCGGAGCCCGGAAGCTGCATGCCGAGCGCTTCGGCAAGCGAGTTCATGGTCGTCGCCGTGCCCATGGTGTTGCAATAGCCGGTGGAGGGAGCCGACGAGGCGACGAGCTTGACGAAGCCCTGATAATCGATCTCGCCCTTCGCCAGCAGTTCGCGCGCCTTCCAGACGATGGTGCCGGAACCGGTGCGCTCGCCACGGAACCAGCCGTTCAGCATGGGACCGACGGAAAGGGCGATGGCCGGAATGTTGACGGTGGCCGCCGCCATAAGACAGGCAGGCGTGGTCTTGTCGCAGCCGATGGTCAGAACAACGCCATCGAGCGGGTAGCCGTAAAGCACTTCCACGAGGCCGAGATAGGCAAGGTTGCGGTCGAGACCGGCGGTCGGGCGCTTGCCGGTTTCCTGGATCGGATGCACCGGGAATTCGATGGCGATGCCGCCCGCTTCACGGATGCCTTCGCGCAGGCGGTTCGCCAGTTCCAGATGGTGGCGGTTGCAGGGCGAAAGGTCCGAACCGGTCTGCGCAATGCCGATGATCGGGCGGTCGGACTGAAGCTCGGCCTGGCTGAGACCGAAGTTCATGTAACGCTCGAGATAAAGCGCGGTCATATCCGCGTTGGCGGGATTGTCGAACCACGCGCGCGAGCGAAGCTTGCCTCCCTTGCCCTGGGTTGCGGGAAGATTGTCGGATGTAGTCATGATGCGGGTCTCCAGCCGGAAGTGGCCAACGGTAAAATATTACGAAATGCGACAAGCTTATGTTGTGCGCAAGGAAAATGGAATCAGCTTTCGGAGATCACGCATAACCGACAGAGCAGCCCCAGACGAGTGATTTGGAGCTGTTCTTCGGCTTTAGCCGAATATTTTTCGGCATTTACGATGATACCGGCGTCGCGCAACGGCCTCTTCCTCCCTGCCTTGCCGGAATGCGTCTGGCCCGATGGCCCGGCACTCCGCCTCAGTCTGATATCTTTATTTATATTACTATTAGATGCCGTCATTGACTGTCAAGCCACATCGTGGGCCATTTTTGGCGTGCTCAGACAGGGCAAGAGTATAATTTATTTCCGCCCAAACCATTGATTTATTGTATTTTATGACAAAATTTAGGCTCAGTTCGTGAAGGCCAAATTGTGAAAAGGCTAAAAAACCACTTTTCAAGAGTATTACTATATGCTCATAGTGTCGCCGTCACGCTGACATCATCTCTGGGAGGATAAGATGAGAAAAGCTCTTGCGGCATTCACTGTCGCCGTTTCCGCATGCCTTGCATCCAGTGTTTCCGCACAATCGCTTACCGTCGGCTTCTCGCAGATCGGTTCGGAATCCGGCTGGCGCGCGGCTGAAACAACCGTCACCAAGCAGCAGGCGGAGAAGCGCGGCGTCACGCTGAAATTCGCCGACGCACAGCAAAAGCAGGAAAATCAGATCAAGGCCGTTCGCGGCTTCATCGCGCAGGGCGTCGATGCGATCCTGATCGCTCCGGTCGTCGCAACCGGCTGGGACGCCGTGCTGAAGGAAGCCAAGGAAGAAAATATCCCTGTCATTCTGCTCGACCGCCAGATCGAGGCTTCGGATGATCTTTACCTCACCGCCGTGACCTCCGATCAGGTTCATGAAGGCAAGGTTGCCGGCGACTGGCTGGTCAAGGATGTCGGTTCCAAGGACTGCAAGGTCGTTGAATTGCAGGGCACGACCGGTTCTTCGCCCGCCATTAACCGCAAAAAGGGCTTCGAAGAGGCGATTGCCTCGCACAAGAACATCAAGATCGCACGCTCGCAGACGGGTGACTTCACCCGCACCAAGGGCAAGGAAGTGATGGAAAGCTTCATCAAGGCCGAAGGCGGCGGCAAGGATATCTGTGCGGTCTACGCTCACAATGACGACATGGCCGTTGGCGCGATCCAGGCGATCAAGGAAGCCGGCCTGAAGCCCGGAACCGACATCAAGGTCGTTTCCATCGATGCCGTGCCTGATATCTTCAAGGCCATGGCGGCCGGCGAAGCCAACGCCACCGTCGAACTGACGCCTGACATGGCCGGCCCTGCCTTCGACGCGCTCGAAGCCTATCTGAAGGACAAGAAGGCCCCGCCGAAGTGGATTCAGACCGAATCCAAGCTCTACACGGCGTCTGACGACCCGATGAAGGTCTACGAGGCGAAGAAGGGTCTGGGTTACTGATACCCCATTCTTCGGAAGGAGCGGCGCGTCGTTCGTGCCGCTCCATCATGGCATTCTTCATGCGGAACCTGCTCAATGTCCGAAACGGCACCACTTCTGGAAGCACGCGCCATCGGCAAATCCTTTTTGGGGATCACGGCGCTTGATGGCGTCGATTTTTCGCTTGGACATGGTGAAATCCATGCCCTGCTCGGCGAAAACGGCGCGGGTAAATCGACGCTCATCAAAATCCTGACCGGCGTTTATCACCGCGACAGCGGCTCGATCTTTCTGGAGGGCGCAGAGATTTCGCCCGCCAATGTGGGTGAGGCGCAGGCGCTGGGCATCGGCACGGTCTATCAGGAAGTGAACCTTCTCGAAAACCTGACGGTTGCCGAAAACCTGTTTCTCGGCCGCCAGCCGCGCCGCTTCGGGCTGATCGACCGCGGCACGATGCAGAAGAAATCGCAGGCGCTGCTTGCCCAATACGGGTTGTCCATCGACGTCAACGCGCTTCTCTCCAGCTATTCCGTCGCCATCCGGCAGATCATCGCCATTGCCCGCGCCGTCGATCTTTCCGGCAAGGTGCTGGTGCTGGACGAACCGACCGCCAGCCTTGATGCCCATGAGGTCGAGATGCTGTTTGGCGTCTTGAGAAACCTGCGCGCACGCGGCATCGGCATCGTCATCATCACCCACTTCCTCAATCAGGTCTATGATATCGCCGACCGGGTGACGGTGCTGCGCAACGGCCGTCTCGTCGGCACCCGCGACATTGGCAGCCTGCCGAGATCCGAACTCATTTCGATGATGCTCGGCCGCGAGCTTCAGCACATCACCCATGAACATCAGGCGACCGAAGATACGGTTGCCGAGGGCGAACCGCCGATCCGTTTCGAAGGTTACGGCAAACGCGGCAGCATCGCGCCTTTCGATCTCGGCATCCGGCCGGGAGAGATTGTCGGCGTCGCCGGGCTGCTGGGTTCGGGCCGGACGGAAACAGCCTTCCTGTTGTTCGGCATCGACCGGCCGGATACCGGAAAGGCTGTCATCGACGGCCAGACAGTGGCGATTTCTTCGCCGGAAGCCGCCATTACCGCCGGGTTCGGCTTCTGTCCGGAAGAGCGCAAGACGGACGGCATCATCGGCGACTTTTCCGTCACAGATAATATTGCATTGGCGCTTCAGGCACGGCAGGGCTGGGCACGGCCACTCTCGCGCCGGCAGAAGGCGGAACTGGCCGAAAGCTTCATCAAGTCGCTCGATATCCGCCCGGCCGACCCCGAGCGGCCGATCAAATTCCTGTCCGGCGGCAATCAGCAAAAGGCCATTCTGGCGCGCTGGCTCGCCACCCACCCCCGGCTGCTGATCCTCGACGAGCCGACACGCGGCATCGATATTGGCGCGCATGCGGAAATCCTGAAAATGATAGAAAGACTCTGCAGCGAGGGCATGTCGCTCGTCGTCATCTCCTCCGAACTGGAAGAGCTTACCGCCGTCGCCCATCGTGTGGTCGTGCTCTCCGACCGCCGCCATGTCAGCGAATTGAAGGGCGGCGAAGTGACCGCCGACAATATCATGCGGGCGATTGCCGATGCGGCGAAAACGGAGGCGGCGTGATGGTGGCTGTGACACGACGCCTAAAAAGGCTTGCTCCCCAGCTTGCCGCGCTCTTCATCATTCTGGCAGCGATTACAATCCTTTCGCCGGGTTTCCTGCATGTCTCGTTTCAGAACGGCCGGCTCTATGGCAGTCTGGTGGATATTCTCGTGCGCGCCGCACCCGTGGCGCTTTTAACCATCGGCATGACGCTGGTCATCGCCACCAAGGGCATCGACCTTTCCATTGGCGCCGTCATCGCCATCTGCGGCGCGGTTGCGGCCACGCTCATCAGCAACGGCCATTCCATTCCCTCGGTCATCGTCATCTCGCTTGCGGTGGGCATTGCCTGTGGCCTGTGGAACGGTGTGCTCGTCGCCCTTCTCGACATACAGCCGATCATCGCCACGCTGATCCTGATGGTGGCGGGGCGGGGCATCGCCCAGCTCATCACCGAAGGCGTCATTCTCACCTTCAACAATGACAGCTTTTCCGCTATCGGTTCCGGCTCGTTCGCGGGCATTCCGCTGCCCGTCATCATCTGGGTGGCGGCGGCGCTCACGATCGGCCTTCTGGTGCGCAAGAGCGCGCTCGGTTTCCTGATTGAGGCGACCGGCATCAATCGTCGCGCGGCAGCGCTTGCCGGGGTACGGGCGCGCTTCCTGCTGTTCTTCGTCTATGCGGTTTCCGGCCTCTGCGCAGCCATCGCCGGCATGATCGTGACTGCCGATATTCGCGGCGCGGATGCCAACAATGCCGGGCTGTGGCTGGAGCTGGACGCGATCCTTGCGGTGGTGATAGGCGGCACGTCGCTGAATGGCGGGCGCTTCTCCATCACCGCCTCGCTGATCGGCGCGCTCATCATCCAGACCATCAATACCGGCATTCTCGTCTCGGGCTTTCCGCCGGAATTCAACCTCATCATCAAGGCCGGCATCATCATGGTGGTGCTAACACTGCAATCGCCGGCAATCATGACGGTGCTGGGCTTCGTGAAAGCGCCCAAGCCACACGCCAAACCGGCCGCCGCCAATGGCATGACCAAGGAAGGAACCGCGCGATGATCCACAGCCGCAACCTGCCCTTCCTCACCACCCTGACGATCTTCGTCATCGCCTATCTGCTGTGCGTGCTGCAATATTCGGCGATCCTGTCGACGCGGGTGATCGGCAATCTTCTGACCGACAACGCCTTTCTCGGCATCGCGGCGGTCGGCATGACCTTCGTCATCCTGTCTGGCGGCATCGATCTGTCCATCGGTTCGGTCATCGCCTTCACCAGTGTCTTCGTGGCGGTCATGGTCGGCACCTATAACATCCATCCGCTGCTTGCCTTCGCCATCGTGCTGCTTGTCTCGACATTGTTCGGCTGCCTGATGGGGGCGATGATCCGCTTCCTCGCCATCCCGCCCTTCGTGGTGACGCTGGCAGGCATGTTTCTGGCACGCGGCGCGGCTTACCTCATCTCCACCCAGTCCGTGCCGATCTCGCATCCCTTCATCGATGCGATACAGGGCTTTTATTACCGCTTTCCCGGCGGCGGCAGGCTGACGGCGCTAGCCATGCTGATGCTTCTCGTCTTCGCCGCCGGCATGCTGATCGCCAGCCGCACCCGCTTCGGCGCCAATGTCTATGCGCTTGGCGGCAACCCGCAATCGGCCGAGCTGATGGGCGTGCCGATCGGGGCGACGACCATCGGCATCTATGCGCTTTCCGGTTTCCTCTCCGGCCTCGCCGGCATCGTCTATACGCTCTACACCTCGTCGGGTTATTCGCTGGCGACGGTGGGCGTGGAGCTCGACGCCATCGCCGCCGTCGTCATTGGTGGCACGCTTTTGACCGGCGGCACGGGGCTGGTGGCGGGAACCTTCATCGGCCTTCTGATACAGGGCTTGATCCAGACCTACATCGTTTTTGACGGGACGCTTTCCTCCTGGTGGACGAAAATCGTCATCGGTGTGCTGCTTTTCATCTTCATCGTGTTGCAGCGCGCAATCATCTGGTATTCAAACAGGAGACTGGCCGGACCGCATCCGGCATAATTGCCAAGGGAGGCTTGCTTGGGGCTGCTCGAAACGACGATAAGCGGGCGAAAACGCCGGAACAGCCACGCCCATGTGGTCTCCGAACTCGGCAGCGCCATCGTCTCGGGCAGAATTGCGGAAGGCTCCCTGCTGCCCAATGACGCGGAACTCTCCATGCGCTTCGGCGTCTCGCGCACCGTACTGCGCGAAACCATGAAGACGCTGGCGGCCAAGCGGCTGGTCGAACCCAAGGCGAAGGTCGGCACCCGCGTTCTCGACCGCTCAAGCTGGAACTTCTTCGATCCGGATGTGCTGGGCTGGCGCTGCGAGGCCGGCATAGACCAGGAATTCGTCACGCATCTGGCGGAGATTCGCCTGGCGCTGGAACCGGCGGCGGCAGCGGCGGCGGCCCTGCAGGCCTCCAATGACGATATCGTTTCGCTTTACGTTATCGCCGCCAAATTCGACAATCCTAAACATACGCCCGAAAGCATTGCCAAGGTCGATCTCGAATTCCACCTTGCCGTGGCGCATATGTCCGGCAATCCCTTCATGCGCTCGGCAAGCGGGCTGATCGAAGCAGCACTTGCCATTTCCTTCCAGCTCTCGTCGCCGGCCGCTTCGCCCGGCACCATCGCCGAAATCGCGTCCAATCATCTGCGTATCGTGCATGCGATTGCAGCGCGTGACGCGGATGCGGCGGTGAAAGCCATGCGCCACGTGATCGAGGTCGGTAAAGACCGGACGCAGAAGGCGATCAAGACGGTTTGAGGAGTTGTAAGACCCGCATGAATGCGGGTCCGGTTTCTTCGACCAATTATCCCTGCGATGCCTCGACCTGCGGCACCACGCCACGGCGGGACGCCATCAGCGATGCGCCGAGAAGGGCGGCAATCGCCACGAAGACGAAGACCATCGTCGCGCCCTGAAGATCGATCAACAGGCCGCCCAGAACCGCACCGCTGGAAATGGCGATCTGGAACGTGGTGAGCAGCAGCGCGCCGGCACTCTCCGCCTCATCGGAAGCGGCCCGCGTGATGAAGCTCTGCACACTGACCGGAAGCGCACCGAAGGCAAAACCCCAGGAGGCGATGGCAAGGCCGGCAATCAGGGGCGACGCACCCGCAACGACCAGAACGGAAGCCGATGCCGCGATGAGAGTCGCGGCGAACGTCACTGCCCATGCCGTGTTTTTCTCGGAGAGGAAACCGCCGAAGAGATTACCGAAAAAGCCACTGACACCATAAACCAGAAGGACGAGGGAAATCGCCTCGACGCCAAGAAGCGTCACATCTTCCAGGAACGGACGGACATAGGTGAAACCGGCAAAGTGACCCGCAACGATGAACAGCGTCGTCAGAAGGCCGATCCGGACCTGCGGCCGCTGCAACAGCCGGAACATTGTGGAAAGACCGGGTGCGCCAGCCGGCGGCAGCGAAGGAACGGTGAGCAATTGCACGAGAAGTGCGATGACGCCGAGCGCACCCGCAACGACAAAGGCCGAGCGCCAGCCAAGCGTCGCGCCGATCCATGCGCCCACCGGCGCTGCACAGACGGTGGCGACCGAAACCCCTGTCAGGATGATGGCCATGGCGCGCGGCATCTTCTCAAGCGGCACCAGCCTCAGCGCCAGCGCCGCCGACATGGCCCAGAAGCCGCCAAGGCCGATGCCGAGCAGGACGCGCGAGGCGAACAGCATGAAAAGACCGTTGGCGAAGGCGGCCAGCGTGCTGGAAATGATCAGCAGCGTGGTCAGCCCAAGCAATGTCCAGCGACGGTCGATGCTGCGTGTGCCGATGACGACGCCGGGGCCGGCGACCGCCGCGACCAGCGCCGTAACGGTGATGGATTGACCGGCAATGCCGGAGCTGACGGCGAGATCGACCGAAAGCGGCGTGAGAAGGCTGACCGGCAGGAACTCCGCCGTCACCAGCCCGAAAACGCCGAGCGAAAGCGAAACCACGGCCGCCCATTTCGCATCCGGCTCTGTCTTGCGCGGCACATATTCAAGCTCGTTTATGGTCCGGTTGTTCATGAAAATCTCCTGATGCGCATTCCCGGAATGCGTCCTGAAACGGAAAGGCAAAGTGGTGAAACCGGTGGGAGCCCGGTTCAACAACCGTAAATCGATGCACATAAGCTATGCGTGACATCCCGGCGTTTCCATGCTAGAAAATCCATATTCCTTAACCAAACATCCGAATTTGCGAGCAAGCCATGAATGATGCCCTGACCGAAATGTTGCGTGGCCTGAGGCTCGATGGTGTCGAATACGGCCGGTGCCGCATGGCCACACCCTGGGCGACGGCTTTTCCCGAACAGGAAGCCGCGCGGTTTCATTTCATCGGCGTCGGTCAGGCGAAATTGCTGAAACCTTCCGGGGAATGGCTGACGCTGACCTGCGGCGACGCCGTGCTTCTGCCGCGAGGGCACGCCCATGTGCTGGGCAGCGGCGAGGATGTGAAGCCCGCCCTTTTCGACCGCTTCGGCAAGAAGGAAGTCTGTCAGGGCATCTTCGACATGGAATGCGCGAGTGCCGGCGGCGATACCGTGGCCTTTACCGCCTCGATGCGTTTCAACATGGACAATCTGCACCCGCTGCTGCAGCTGATGCCGGATGTGATGCTGACCAGCGATCTGGCCAAAAGCGACCCGGCTATCCCCCATCTGCTTGAAGCAATGACACGCGAGGTGGAACTGAACCGCGTGGGCGCGGGCGGCATTCTGGCACGGCTTGCCGATGTGCTGACTGCGACGTTGATCCGCACATGGGTGGAATATGGCTGCGGCGATTCCAGCGGCTGGCTGGCCGCCGTGCGCAATCCCGAACTCGGGCGGGTGCTGGCCGCCATCCACCTCAATCCCGAAAAGGACTGGAGCGTGGAGGAGCTTGCCTCGCTGATGGGCGCATCCCGCTCCAGTTTCGCGGAACGCTTCACCCGCGTGGTGGGCGAAAGCCCGGCCCGTTACGTGGTGCGCGTGCGCATGCATCAGGCGCGGCTGTGGCTGCGCGAAGGCATGCGCGTGACGGTGGCGGCGGAAAAGCTCGGTTACGATTCCGAAGCCTCCTTCAGCCGCGCTTTCAAACGCGTGCTCGGCGCGCCGCCCAGCCAGTTCCGCAGGAAGGACACGGCCGGGCTGGAGGATGCGGCATAGGAATTTGTCTCAGTGGAAATTGCGGGAAATGACCTTTATCCGCTCCACCTCATCTTCATCATCGACTGTAGCCGGCGGTCGTTTCCTAATGGTGCGATGATCTTCCGGCGGCATGCCGTGGTGGAACTCATCGCCGCGCCCATGCGGCAGGGGAAAGGCGCGGTTGCGCTCACCCACACTTGCCAGCGCTTCCGACAAATCGGTCAGCCGGTGGGCGACCAGATGCACCACCTCGCCTTCCCGCTGGATCTTGCCGTAAATGCCTACCATGCCGGCAGACAGCACCACACGCCGGTATTTTTCGAAGGTCTTGACCCAAAGGACAGCATTGGCAATGCCGGTCTCGTCCTCCAGCGTCATGAAGATCACGCCCTTTGCCGAGCCGGGACGCTGGCGCACCAGCACCAGACCCGCCGTTTCCAGCCATGCGCCATCCCGAACGCGCACCGCCTCCGCGCAGGTAACGATGCGACGGCGGGAAAGATCGCGCCGCAGGAAGGTCATGGGATGTTCGCGCAGGGTCAGCCCCACATGGCCGTAATCCTGCACAACCTCGCCGCCGTCAGTCATGGGGCGCAGAGCGACTGAAGGTTCCTGAAGCTCTTCGATAACGGCATTTTCCCGGCTTGCGGCAGCGGCGAAAAGCGGCAACGGCTCATCCCGCAAAGCCTTGATGGCCCAGAGCGCTTCGCGTCTGGCAAGCGAAAGCGACGGCAAAAAGGCATCGGCTTCGGCGAGACAGACAAGGGCGGCGGCAGGAACGCCCGCCCTTCGCCAGAGATCATCCACCGAGGCGAAAGGCCGATCCTGCCGGGCGGCGACGATTTTTGCAGCATGGTCATTGGAAAGCCCTTTCACCATGCGCAGGCCAAGCCGTACGGCATAGCGTTCCTCACCCTCATCATTCTTCTTGCCAGTAGGCTCCAGCGTACAATCGAAGCGGCTGTTATTAACGCAGACCGGACGCACCTCGACACCATGATCACGCGCATCACGCACAATCTGCGCCGGGGCGTAAAAACCCATGGGCTGCGAGTTGAGAAGCGCCGTACAGAAAATATCGGGATGATGGCATTTCAGCCATGAGGAGGCATAAGCAATCAGCGCGAAGGAAGCCGCATGGCTTTCAGGGAAACCATAACTGCCGAAGCCTTCCAGCTGCTTGAAGATGCGTTCGGCGAATTCTTTGTCATACTCGCGCTCTACCATGCCGTCGATCAGGTCCTGCCTGAATTTCGAGATGGTGCCGACATTCTTGAAGGTGGCCATGGCTCGGCGGAGCTGATCCGCCTTGCCGGGGGAGAAACCGGCGCATTCGATGGCGACGCGCATGGCCTGTTCCTGGAAAAGGGGCACGCCGAGCGTCTTGCCCAGCACATTTTTAAGCTCCGGCTTCGGATAATCCTCTTTTTCCTTTCCATCTCGGCGACGCAGATACGGATGCACCATATCTCCCTGAATGGGGCCGGGACGAACAATGGCCACCTGTATGACGAGGTCGTAGAATTTTGCCGGTTTCAGACGTGGCAGCATCGACATCTGCGCCCGACTTTCGATCTGGAAGGTGCCCAGCGTATCGGCCCTCTGGATCATTTTGAAGGTTGAGGGATCATCATCCGGCATGGAAGTGAGATCATATTTCTTCCCATAACGCTCCTCCAGCATATTGAAGCCTCGCTTCATGCAGGAAAGCATGCCGAGCGCCAGACAGTCCATCTTCATGAACTTCACAATATCAATATCATCCTTATCCCATTCGATGATCTGGCGATCATCCATGGCGGCGGGTTCGATTGGCACCAGCTCGTCCAGCCGGTCATGGGTCAGAACAAAGCCGCCCGGATGCTGGCTGTGGTGACGTGGCGTGCCGACAAGCTGATTGGCAAGTTCAAAGGCAAGTTGCAGGCGGCGGTCCTCCATATTGAGGTTCAACTCTTTCACCTGCTTTTCGCCGACCCCCTCGCTCCACCGCCACACTTGCGAGGAGAGAAGTTTGGTCAAATCTTCCGGTAACCCCAGAACCTTACCGACATCCCGCAGCGCCCCACGCCCGCGATAACGGGTAACAACCGAACAAAGCGCAGCCTTGTCCCGACCATAGGTGTCATAAACCCACTGGATGACCTCCTCACGCCGCTGATGTTCGAAATCCACGTCGATATCAGGCGGTTCGCGCCGTTCTTCGGAGACGAAGCGTTCGAACAGGAGATCAACCTTTACAGGATCGATGGCGGTTATGCCGAGCACGTAGCACACCACCGAATTGGCCGCCGAGCCGCGTCCCTGGCAGAGAATATCCTTCCCGCGCGCAAATTGGACAATGGCGTTCACCGTCAGAAAATAGGGGGCATATTCCAGCCGGCCTATTAGCCTCAGCTCATGATGCAGCGCCTTTTCCACCTTCTCCGGCAAGCCCTCGGGATACCGCACCGGCACCCTCTCCCAAACCATCTTCTCCAGCGCCTGCTGCGCTGTCAGCCCCGGCAGGCTGCGCTCCTCGGGATATTGGTAGACCAGTTCCTTCAGCGAAAATTTGCAGCGTTTCGTAATTTCGAGACTGCGGGCCAGCGCCTCGGGGTAACGGGCAAACAGCCGGTGCATTTCTTCCGGCGGTTTCATGTAACGGTCGGCGTGGCGCTCGCGGCGGAAACCAGCCTCGTCGATGGTGCAATTGTGCCTTATGCAGGTGACGACATCCTGCAGCATGCGCCGCTCTGGCACATGAAAGAGCACGTCATTGGTGACAACAGTCGGCACACCAGCCGCTTCGGCCATAGCTGACAGTTCGAAAAGCCGCATCTGGTCGTTGGGGCGTCTTCTAAGGCTAAGCGCCATATAGGCCCGGTCGGCAAAGGCGGTTTTGAGCCGCCGCAGGCGAAGCGCGCAGAGATCATCAGCGAGATCAGCGAGCAACACGACGATCAGGCCTTCGCCATAGGTGACGAGATCGTCCCATGCCAGCCGGCACTTGCCCTTGCCGCCTCTTTTCTTGCCGACGGAAAGCAGCCGGCAAAGCCGGCCGTAGGCCGCGCGATCCATGGGATAGGCAAGCACGGAGATATCGTCATCCAGATCGAGACGACAGCCGATGACGAGGCGGATGCCAAGCTTGTTCGCCGCCTCGTAAGCGCGGGGAATGCCCGCAAGACTGTTGCGATCGACAATGCCGAGCGCCTCGATGCCCAGATTTTTGGCCTGTTCAAACAGTTCGTCGCAGGAGCTTGCACCGCGCAGGAAGGAAAAATGCGTGGTCACCTGAAGTTCGGCATAACGCGGCGCGCTCATGCGAAGACCCCGTGAATGAA
Source organism: Agrobacterium sp. 16-172Ci (assembly GCF_053522725.1). Classification (NCBI taxonomy): domain Bacteria; kingdom Pseudomonadati; phylum Pseudomonadota; class Alphaproteobacteria; order Hyphomicrobiales; family Rhizobiaceae; genus Agrobacterium; species Agrobacterium sp. 16-172Ci. The sequence goes on along the minus strand of NZ_JBNWBW010000026.1, from coordinate 23,758 downwards.
CCAGCCCTGCGAGCCGGTCTCGGCATGTTCGCCGTCACCGGAGCGAAAAATCCAGAAGCGCTCGCCGCTTTCATTTTCCACCGTGAAATAATCGCGCACGGCGGCCTTTTCCCGGTCGCGTTTCCACCATTCGCCGAACACCCGCTCCGGCCCGTCGGCGCGCCGCACATTGTGGCGCACGCCTTTCCAGAGGAAATAACGGGGGGGATGGTCCGGCAGCAGCGCCAGCGTTTCGATGGGTTCCGGCCTTGCAAAAAGCCTGACCGGGCGCGGCCAGTGGCCGGGCCAGCCGAGCCTATCCTCAGGTGCCAGCGCCGCAACCCGGGCAACGGAGCGCTCCGGCACATCGCTCGCCACCGCCGCATAACGATAGACCCGGTGGCCGCGATTGAGAATGACATCAACCGTATCGGCGATGTCCGCACGGCCTTCCTCCAGAAGCGAGGATCGGGCCTGCGCGGCGACAAGCGGCTCGGCATGGGTGGCGGTCAGCACCATCATCTCGATGCCGAAACCGGGATCGATGGTGTCGATCCGGTCGGTCAAAAGCCGGACAAGCTGTTTGACATCGCGCACCGGTCTGGAGGTGCCGGCCCGCACCGCCTGCAGGCCGCTATCGACCCGGTGCAGCACCAGATCGACACGGCGGGCGCCGAGGCCGCGCTTTTCCAGCGCGACACAAAGCTCCGGAACCAGTTTTTGCGTATAACGGGCAATCGTCTCCGCCGCTGCAATGGGTTCGGGAAAGGCGCACCGCACCTCCACCAGCTCGGCCACGCGCACCGGTTCGATGGGTTCACCGATCTCCCCCAAAGCCTGGGAAAGACGGCGCACGAGTTCGGGGCCGAAACGCAGGGTGAGCGGCGCACGCGGTGCTTCGGCCAGCTCGCCGATGCTGCGGAAACCGAGCACCTTCAACTCGGAAACGATCCGCTCTTCCAGCCTCAACGCGGCAAGTGGCAAGCCGCTGACCGCCACACGCTGCCCGCCCGGCGGCACGATGCTGATCGCCTCACGGCCAAAACGCGCCAGCGCATGGGCCGCTCCCCAGCTATCGGCAATGGCGGCGCGGGCGCTAAAGCCGGCGGCATGCAGGCGGTTGACCATGCCGCTCAGCATCAGCGCCTCATTGCCGTGCAGATGGTCCGCCCCCGCCGTGTCCAGCACCAGCCCGTCCGGCGGGTCGGCGGCGACGATGGGGGCATAGATGCGCAGGAAATGAAAAGCCAGCTGTTGCAGGGCGCGGGAATCTCCATCCGCATCCAGATCTTCCACGATAAGGCCCGGCACCAGCGCCTGCGCCTTGCTGACCGGCGTGCCCGGCCGGATGCCCGCCGCCTTTGCCGCCTTGTCGAGCGCCAGCACCAGCCGGCGGCTGCCCTGGCGGCCAATCATGACCAGCGGCTTTTCAACCGGCGGCGCGTCCTTGCCCGAAAGACGCCGGAAACGATCCGTCGGCCATGTCGGCAGGTAGAGCGAGACGACCCTTTGCATCACAGGCTTCCACTTCAAATTCGGCACTTTCGCCGCCGCGACATCGCAAAAGTTCCAGAAACCAGCGCGGCCTGCCCACCCCCGGTACCGGCAAGGGGGATGAGGGTCGGACGGAGATGCGCCAGCGGGTCATCGCTGCCGTCGGCTCGCCGAACAGCGCCGCATCGGCCGCACGCCGGAAGCGACGAATGGCGATACCGGTAACACCGGAGGTTTCCGCCGCCAGTTGCAGCCGCCGCGAGGCATTCATCGGCAACTTCGCCAGCTCGCCCATCACCGCGCCGAAACCGTTGCAGCGTAAGCCCTCCTCGAAACAGTCGAGCACACCTTTCTCATCGCGGCATTCAACGATGATGACCCGGTTCTGCGACAGGCCGGCCTGCGTCAGCCCCGGCATGAACAGATCCCGGCGGGTGACACACCATAAAACCTTGCCGGAAAGCCGTGCCGCCACACCGGCCGCAAAAAGGGCGGCCGCCGCGCCATCGGCAGCGCCATTGCCGCCGCCGCTCACCTCATGCAGGCAACCGAGCTTCAGCCCGCCTCCCGGCAGGCGATGGTCGATGGCATCCACGCCGAAAGGCAAGGTCTCGTGCAGGCGCGGAGCGCCGTTACCGATCCTTTCCAGCCTTTCACGCAGCTCTTCGACAACGAGCAACTGATCCGCGCGCTTTTGCATGGCATGACAGGTTTCAATTCCGGTTATTCATCTTTATTGTTCCTGTTTTGTTCCTATTTCAGCAAAGAGTCAAGCAATAGGCTGCCGGTCTTCAACAGTTTGCACGGGAAGAGAGGATTCTGGCCTTGCGGCCCTCTGCCCTGCCGTTAAAACGGAATTGTCCGCTCGCCGCCTGTTTTACCCTGACAGCCGCCGGCAACGGACATCATGGTTTGGAGGAAACCGCCGATGATCGCCAGCATTCTGATTGCCGTGGTTGCGGCCATCCATATTTACATCGTCATTCTGGAAATGCTGCTGTGGGAAAAACCAGCTGGCCGAAAGGCCTTCGGTCTTTCGGCGGATTTTGCCCGGCAGACGAAAGTACTGGCCGCCAATCAGGGACTGTATAACGGTTTTCTCGCAGCGGGGCTGATCTATGGGCTGATGCAGGGCGATGAAGGGCTGAGCTTCAAGGTTTTCTTCCTGACCTGCGTTCTGGTGGCCGGTATTTTCGGCGCCATCACCGCCAATATGAAGATCCTGTTCATTCAGGCATTGCCGGCATTGTTCGCGCTCGGCTTCCTTTGGATCGGAGCATGAACCGATGAGCGCATGGAACGATCACAGCGCAAAAGACGCCCTCAACCGGATTTTCATGGCGGCAGTGGCAAGCGCCGATCCGGCAAAGGTGCTGCAACACCACCTTCCCTCCCCGCCCAAAGGCCGCTGCGTGGTGGTGGGCGCCGGCAAGGCTTCGGCCGCCATGGCTGCCGCGCTCGAAGCGGCATGGCCGCATGTCGATCTTTCCGGTGTGGTGGTGACGCGTTACGGCCATGCCGTCCCGACTGCGCGCATCGAGATCATCGAGGCTTCCCATCCCGTGCCGGACGATAAAAGCGCGGAAGCGGCAAAACGCATTCTCGCAGCCGTTGAAGGCTTGACGGCGGACGACATGGTCATCGCGCTGATTTCCGGCGGCGGTTCGGCGCTGATGGTGGCACCGGCAGAAGGCATGACCCTTGCCGACAAGATGGCCGTCAATCGTGCCCTTTTGGCCAGCGGCGCGACGATTTCCGAAATGAACGCCGTGCGCAAACATCTCTCCCGCATCAAGGGCGGGCGGCTGGCGCTGGCTGCCAAACCGGCCAGGGTCGTTTCGCTGCTGATTTCCGATGTACCGGGAGACGATCCCTCCGAAATCGCTTCCGGCCCGACGGTTGCCGATCCGAGCGATATTGAAAGCGTGCGGGAAATCGTCTCCCGTTATGCGCTCGATCTTCCCGAAAACGTGCGCAAGGTGCTGGAAAAAGGCGAGGAAACCCCCAAGGCGGGCGATATCGAGGAGGATATCCGGCTCATCGCCGCCCCTTCGCTCGCCCTGCAGGCGGCGGCGGATGAGGCGGTGAAACTCGGGCTTACGCCGCTCATCCTCGGAGATTCGCTGGAGGGTGAATCAAAAGATGTCGGCGCTGTCATGGCCGGCATCGCGCTTTCCGCCAGCCGTAAGGGCCTGCCGGTGAAAGGCCCGGCCGTGCTGCTTTCCGGCGGCGAAACCACAGTGACAATCGGCAAGGGACCGGCCGGCAAGGGCGGCCGCAATACGGAATTCCTGCTGAGCCTTGCGCTGACGCTGAAGGGTGCGGACGGCATCTGGGCCATTGCCGGCGATAGCGACGGCATAGACGGCGTGGAGGATGCGGCAGGTGCGGCGGTGACACCGGACACGCTTGCCCGCATGCGCGAAGCCGGTGTCGATCCGCGCCAATCGCTCGTGAGCCACGACAGCTACACCGCTTTCAGGGCAGCAGGAGACCTTGTCGTGACGGGGCCGACGCTGACGAATGTGAATGATATCCGCGCGATTTTGATCGGGTGATAGCGGAGAAGTTCGCAACGATTACGGGCTTTCCCGCGCGTGGATCGCGGAGGGAAGACGTTTTGACTATGCCCTCCGACAGGAGTAATCTGGCGGGATATCCTTTGGAGCCTCAGCCATGCGTCCTGGAGTGCTCATACTTGGCCTGGTCATGGCCCTTATTCCGACTTTGGCGGATGCCCACAATTGCAAATGCCGAAATCGCGGCGTCATGTTCCAGCTCGGCCAGACATCCTGCCTGAAGGTCGATGGCGGCTCTTATCTCGCGCGCTGCGAGATGAAGCTCAACGTTTCGTCCTGGACCAAGCTTCAGGACGGTTGCCCCATAACGGATAGGGTGCAGACGACATCGTCTAGCGCTTATCAATATTATCAATAAGTCTTGCACCCTAGTCCACGAAGGAGCGAGCGCATGCCACTTGTTTCTTCTCCCCGCCGGGGAGAAGTCCGCGGCAGCGGGATGAGGGGGCAAGGGTCGAGATATTCGGCAACGTTGCCCCCTCATCCGACCCTTCGGGCCACCTTCTCCCCGGCGGGGAGAAGAAACCGTGCCGCGCGCCCCCGCGCACAATCTTACAGCTTCACCCAGCCGCCATTCTTCTTGCCGGACTCGATGCAGGCCGTGACGAAAGCGACACCTTTAACCCCGTCGTCCACGGTCGGGTAAATCACCGCCTTGTCGAGCGCCGAGCCGCTGCGGCGGGCTTCGATGGCATGCGCCGCCTCGGTATAGATGGTGGCGAACGCTTCGAGATAACCTTCCGGGTGGCCGGACGGAATTCGGGTGACGCGCGCTGCGGCAGCCCCTGCCCCGGCGCCGCCGCGGGTGATCAACTGCTTGGGTTCGCCAAGCCTCGTGAACCAGAGATAGTTCGGGTCCGCCTGCGTCCACTCGATACCGGCCTCGTCGCCATAAACACGAACCTTCAGCCCGTTTTCGTGACCGACCGCAACCTGGCTGCACCAGAGCAGCCCCTTGGCCGCCTGCTTGCCGCCCTTTTGCTTGAAGCGCAGCATCACATGCGCATTGTCGTCCAGCCGTCGGCCTTCGACAAAGGTGTGCACATCTGCCGCCAGCTCATCCGCTTCCAGACCGGAAATGAAGCAACCGAGATTATAGGCATGGGTGCCGATATCGCCGGTGGAGCCGCCGACGCCCGATTGCGCCGGATCGGTGCGCCAGACGGCCTGTTTCGCGCCGGTCTGCTCCACTGCTTCCGTCAGCCAGTCCTGCGGATATTCCATCTGCACCAGACGGATATTGCCGAGTTCACCGGCCTCCACCAGTTCCCGCGCGTGCCGCACCATGGGATAGCCGGTATAATTATGCGTCAGGATGAACAGGGCATCGGCCTTGTCGGCCACCTGCTTCAGCTTTTTGGCGTCCTCCAGATTGGAGGTCAGCGGCTTGTCGCAGATGACATGGATGCCGCGCTCCAGAAACGCCTTGGCGGCCGGATAATGCACATGGTTGGGCGTAACGATCGCCACCGCCTCGATGCCATCCTCGCGCAGCGCTTCCTTTTCGGCCATTTCCTCGAACGAACCGTAACAACGTTCGGGATCGAGCCCCAGCTCACGGCCGGAGGCTAGGGATTTTTCCGGCGTCGAGGACAGGGCCCCCGCCACGAGATCGAAGCGATTGTCGAGTCGCGCGGCCATGCGGTGAACGCCGCCGATAAATGCGCCCGAACCGCCACCCACCATGCCAAGGCGAATCCGCCTGTTCGCCTTGTCGGTTGTCTTTCCTTCAATAGCCATAATATCTCCCCTGAAATGCTCTCAAAGCCCAAGCATACGGCGGTTGGCCGCATCGTCCGTGCCGCTCGATGCGAAATCGTCAAAGGCTTTTTCCGTGACACGGATGATATGCGCCTTCACGAATTCGGCTCCTTCCCGAGCACCGTCTTCAGGGTGCTTCAGCGCGCATTCCCATTCGACCACGGCCCAGCCATCGAAATCATTGGCCGCCATTTTGGAGAATACGGCACCGAAATCCACCTGCCCGTCGCCCAGCGAACGGAACCGGCCCGCGCGGTTCACCCAGCCCTGATAACCGCCATAAACGCCCTGCCGCCCGGTCGGATTGAACTCCGCATCCTTGACGTGGAACATCTTGATGCGGTCTTTGTAAATGTCGATATTGTCGAGATAATCGAGGCATTGCAGAATGTAATGCGACGGATCGTAAAGCATGTTGGCACGCTTGTGGTTCTTCACCCGCTCCAGGAACATCTCGAACGTCACGCCATCATGCAGGTCTTCGCCGGGGTGGATTTCGTAGCAGACATCCACGCCCTGCTCATCGGCGTAATTGAGGATCGGCGTCCAGCGTTTCGCCAGCTCGTCGAAGGCTGTTTCCACCAGACCAGCCGGGCGCTGCGGCCACGGGTAGACGAAGGGCCAGGCAAGCGCTCCGGAGAAGGTCGCATGCGCCTTGATGCCGAGATTCTTCGACGCTTTCAGCGCCAGCTTCACCTGCTCCACCGCCCATTGCTGGCGGGCCTTCGGATTGCCGCGCACTTCAGGCGCTGCAAAACCGTCGAACGCCTCGTCATAGGCCGGGTGAACGGCAACCAGCTGGCCCTGCAGATGGGTGGAAAGCTCGGTCACCTCGACACCGTTCTGGCGCGCGACCCCGGCAAATTCGTCGCAATAATCCTTCGATTCCGCCGCTTTTTTGAGATCGATCAGCTGTCCGGCCCATGTCGGCACCTGCACACCGGCATAGCCCTTTTCCGCCGCCCATTTGGTAATGCCGTCCCAGCTGTTGAAAGGTGCGGCATCGCCGGCAAACTGGCCGAGAAAAAGACCCGGTCCCTTGATCGTTCTCATAAAAATCTCCTCCTGCATCGATACAGTTTCGCGGTAATCCGCTTTTTCCCAAGCGCCAAGCTAACCGCTCGTGATTTTCAAACAAGCCCCAAAAGCGGAGGGACGAGAGAATTTCCGCATTTCGTTGAAAATGCTGAAGGCGCTTAAAGCGCCAGTCCGCTCGCCCTGTCGAAGACGTGCACACGCTCATGGTGCACGGTGGCAGCAAAGGGAGTGTTGACCTTGACCGGCTGCTCGCCATCCACCACCGCCGTCACATGATCGCCCGCCAGTTCGAAGATCACATGGGTCTGTGCGCCGGTCGGCTCCACCAGCAGCGTCCGGCCGGAGAGCGACACATCACCGCCGATGGCCGAGCCGATATGTTCCGGCCTCAAGCCAATCGTCACCGGCTGGCCGCGTTTCACCTTTCGGGAGGCGGCAATGCGGATCGCGGTTCCGTCCTTCAGCCGGGCCGCCGGCTGGTCTCCCTCGCCATCGACCACGCATTCGATGAGGTTCATGGCCGGCGAGCCGATGAAGGCGGCGACGAAGAGATTGGCGGGCGTCTTGTAGAGCTCGAGCGGCGTGCCCTGCTGTTCGATGCGACCGTGATTGAGCACCACGACCCGATCCGCCAGTGTCATCGCCTCGATCTGGTCATGGGTGACATAGATGGAGGTGGTGCCGACCTTCTGATGAAGCGCCTTGATTTCGCTGCGCATCTGCACGCGAAGCTTGGCGTCGAGGTTGGACAACGGCTCATCGAACAGGAAGACGGCCGGATTGCGCACCACCGCGCGGCCCATGGCGACACGCTGGCGCTGGCCACCGGAGAGTTGCGAGGGCTTGCGATCCAGAAGCTTGCCGAGATCGAGCATGCGAGCGGCTTCCGCCACGCGCTCCTCGATGACATTTTTCGGCTGGCCGGCAAGCTTCAGGTTGAAGCCCATGTTTTCCGCCACCGTCATATGCGGATAAAGCGCATAGGACTGGAACACCATGGCGATGTTGCGCTCACGCGGGGTCATGCCATTGACCACCTTGTCTCCGATGAGAATATCTCCATCGGTGATTTCCTCCAGCCCGGCGATCATACGCAAAAGCGTGGACTTGCCGCAGCCCGAAGGCCCGACCAGGGCGATGAATTCACCGTCCGCAATATCGAGCGAGATCCCGTGAATGACATCAAGCGCGGCATAGGACTTGCGGATATCCCTAAGTTCGACGGAAGCCATGTTTTGCTCCTTTCACGTCACGATTTGACGGCACCGGCCGTCAGGCCCGCGATGATGTGTTTCTGTGCGAGGAAGAAGACGATGACGGTCGGCAGGATCGTCAGCGTGATGAAGGCGAGAACGAGCTGCCATTCGGTACCGAATTCGCCGCGATAGACCATGATGCCGAGTGGCCAGGGATATTTCGATTCCGAGTTCAGCATGATGAGCGGCAGGATATAGCTGTTCCAGCTGCCAACGAAGGAAACGATGCCGACGGTCGCCACGATCGGCCGCGAGAGCGGCACGGAAATGTGCCAGAAGAAGCGCAGATAACCGCACCCATCCACGAAGGCGGCCTGAAACAGCTCCTCCGGCAGATTGCGGAAATAATTGCGGAACAGGAGAATGCTCATGCCAAGCCCGAAGGCCACCTGCGGCAGCACCACCCCCCAATAGGTGTCGAGCAGGCCGAGATCGCGGATGCGGATAAACAACGGCAGGATGGCGGTGGCCGCCGGGAACATCAGTCCCAGCAGGAAATAATTCAGCAGAAAAGATGAGCCGAAGAACTTCACATGCGCGAAGGTGAAGGCGGCCATGGCCGAGACGGTCAGCGTCAGGAACACCGTCAACAGCGCGATGACCAGCGAATTGAAGATTTGCAGCCAGTAGCGTTTTCCGAAGAGAATATCGCCATAATTGGCCCATTGCCATTCGGCCGGGATGCCGAACGGGTTCACACGCAGGTCTCCCAGCGTCTTGAAGCCGCCAAGCGCGGTGGTGAGCAACGGGATGAGCACGATGGCCGCGATCAGGCTCAGCGATATATAAAGGTAGAGCTTGGTTTGCAGCGGCATGCGGACGGAGGTGGATGTGTCAGTCATGGCGCATGAAAATCCTTTTGTAACCGAAGGCGAGCGTCACGCAGATGACGAAGAGAACGACGCCGACCGCGCTGCCAAGCCCCACCTGCATGCGCATGACGCCGTAGGTGTATAGGAAGGTGACCATGGTCTGCGTGGAGTTGGACGGCCCGCCGCCGGTGAGCGGCATGATCATGTCGAAGAGCTGCAGCGAGCCGATGACCGCAAAGAAGACGGACAGGCGAACGGTGGAGCCGAGCATCGGCAAGGTGACGTATCGGAATTTCTGCCAGCCGGAAGCGCCATCGATTTCGGCGGCTTCCAGCACATTCTTGTCGACGGATTGGAGGCCGGCGATGAACAGCATCATGTGAAAGCCGAAATATTTCCAGACGATGACGCCGAGCACGGCATAGATCGCCACATCCTTATCGGCCAGCACATAGGGATTGGCGAAACCGAAGAAATTGGAAATGGCGGCAAACAGGCCATAATCGCCATCATAAACGAAACGCCAGATCAGACCCGCCGCGACGTCAGCGAGAACGTAAGGCAGAAAGAACACCAGGCGGAAGGCGACGACGCCGGGAATGCGGTGCGCCAGCATCATGGCGAGCCAGATGGCCAGCGGAATCTGAATCAGGATCGAAATGAGGATGATGAGGCCGTTATTGATCAGGGCCTGGGAGAATGCGGCATTGCCGAAAAGCACCTGGAAATTCTTCAGGCCGACAAAATCGGTCGGCGTGCCGTAGCCGTTCCAGCGGTAAAGGCTGTACCACGCCGCCTCGCCCATGGGCAGGATGACGAACAGGGTAAAGAGCAGCAGTGCGGGCGGCAGGAAGACCAGAAGGGTCAGCGCCCGGTCATGCGCGACCGAGCTTTGCTTGCGCTTTGTCTTCGCCGCGCCGCGCGCCGGTATGGACGCAGAAGTCATGGAAATATCCGTCATCTCTATCCGCTTTCATGGAGGCAGATAAGCAGCGCCGCACATTCGCGGCGCCGCCATGGAAACCAGATCAGCGCAGTTCGAATGCGTCCTGAATCTGCTGGGCACCCTCTTCGGCAGTCATCTGGCCGGAAACGATCTCAACCGAGATATCGTTGACGACACGACCGACGGCAGCGCCGAGCGTCTGGTCGAAGAAGTTCTGGTGCCAGGTGGAAGCAGCCAGCTGCTTGGCGGAATCCGCCAGCAGCGGGTTCTTCACCGCACCGGCAGCCCCTGTGGCAACCGGCAGGATCATACCGGCGGTCGCCATTTTCTCTTCGCTTTCCTTGCTGGTAAGGAAGGTGGCGAAATCGATCGCTTCCTTGGACGCGTTTTTCGTGACAGCCCAGCCGTTCAGGCCGCCCAGCGTATCTGTGGCCTTGCCCGCACCGCCCTCGACAACCGGGAAGGCGAAGCGGCCGATATTGTCTGCGGCCAGCCCCTTGCCGTCACCGGCATTCTTGCGCTGGTTGGCTTCCGTATTGTCGAAACCGAGAATAATCGCTGCCTTGCCGTCACCGAAGACACCGAGCGCCTGTGGCCAGGTGGAGCCGAGATAACCGGGCTGGAAGGGTTCGAGCTTGCCGAACTCGGCCAGCTGTTCACCCGCCTTGATGATCGCCGGATCCATGAAACCTTCGCCTTCGCCCTTGCGGGCGGCATCGAACACGGCCTGCCCGCCATTGCGCATGACGAGATAGCTCCAGTAGAAATGGATCGGCCATTTTTCACCGCCGCCACCGGCAATCGGGACGATGCCCGCTTCCTTGATCTTCTTGACCGTGGCGCTGAAATCGTCCCAGGTCTTGATGTCCTCGGCCTTCACGCCGGCCTTGGCAAACAGCTCCTTGTTGTAAAAGAAGCTGACGAGGCTGACACGGTAAGGCACGGCCCAGACCTTACCGTCGAAAGACAGGCCGTCGATTGCGGATGTATTATAGGCCTGCCGCAGCTTGCCCCCATTGGCGTCGAAAACCTCGGTCAGATCCTTCAGTGCACCGGTCTTGGACTGTTCCTCAAGGACGCCGCCACCCCAGCTATAGAAGAAATCCGGCACGTCGTTGGATTGCAGCAGCGTCGGCAATTTCGCCTTGAAAGCCTCGTTTTCGAGGAACTGCAGCTGAATATCGACATCGGGGTGCTTGGCCTCGTATTCCTTGGCGATCTCCTCCCAGACAGCCACGGATTTCGGGTCCAATTCCACATGCATCCATTTAACGACGGTCGCCGCCGAGGCGCTGGCCGCGCCGAGCATCAGGGCTATGCTTGTCGTTGCGGCAAAAGCGATCCGCCTGCCGCTCAGGCTTGCGCCTGCGTGCCAATAGGTCATGTTCGTGATCCTCCCTGGGGTTCCTCACCATTTATTCCCCAATGCGGATTAATTCACCTCACACCCTGCCCAATGTCAAGGCGGGTTGCTGATTTTTTACCCTGATGGCTTGACACACCCCTCCCGGCAGACGTTATTTAATCCGCAATCCGATATAAATTCGTTTTAGATCGAAGCCGATCGCAGCAGGACCCCATGAAGACCGCAGACCCAGAATTAATGCGCGCGATCAACAGGCTGAGCGTGCTGGACAGCATCCGCCGCCATGGGCCGATCTCGCGGGTGGAAATCAGCGAAAGAACTGAGCTTTCCACCACCACCGTCTCGGCGATCACCGCCTCGCTGCTCGATGACGGGCTTATCCTCACCCGTCATATCGGCGATATCCGCACCGAAGGCGCACGCGGCAGGCCGCGCGTGATGCTGGAACTGAACCCGGATGCCGCCCGCGTGGTGGGCGCCAAGATCGCCGCAAGCCGCATGGTCTTCGTCGTTACTGATTTCTGCGGCAACGTCCTTTCAACGCTTGCACTACCGATCCGTGTCGACCGTCAGCCCATCGGCGTCATCGCCGATCTTGTGGAGGACGGGGTGCGGCGCTGCGTCGTCGATGCCGGTCTTTCGCTGGAAGATGTGGACATGGTCTGCCTGGGCCTGCCCGGCGTCATCGAGCATCGCACCGGGAAAATTCGCAGCAGCCCGATTTTACGCGAAGTGAACGTCAATTTCGCCGAGGAAATGACCGCGCGGCTGAATTCGCCGACCATCATAGAAAGCGACGCCCACGCCATCACGCTCGCCCATCACTGGTTCGGCCATGCGCGCGATCTGGAAGACATGGTGCTGATTTCGCTCGAACAGACGCTGGGGCTTGGCGTGCTGCACCAGAACCAGCTTTTTCGCGGCGCTGGCGGGCTCAGCCACAATCTCGGCGACCTCGTCATCGGCCTTGCCAATGAGGGCACGGTGCGGCTGGCGAGCCAGGCGGGCGAAAACGCCATCCTGGGCTCCCGCCCGGCGGATGGGCGCTTTGCCGAGGCGATCCGGCTCGGCCGCGGCATGCAGCATGCCCATGCATTGATTGCGGCGGAAGACCACGACCTCATCGCGGCAGCCTTGCGCGCCGGCGCAGCGCTCGGCCTGACGCTTGCCAATATCGTCACGCTGTTTGCGCCGCCACGGGTCATCATCACCGGCTCCAGCCTCGAGCTCGGAGAACCCTTCATCGCCAGTATTCGTGACAGCTACAACGCCGCCGTGCCGCCTTCGCTGGCCGGCGTCGCCGAGCTGGTTTTCGACATTGCGAGCGACGAATTATGGGCGCAGGGGGCTGCGGCCGTCGCGCTTTACGAGCTTTACGAATCGCCATGGAACACCACGGGACCGGCGCTTTAACCCACGGGTTGAGCACGGGCTTCGGCATTTCTGATTTACGGGAGGAAATCACATGAACAGGGTCGGTATCGGCATCATCGGCTGCGGCAACATCTCCAGTGCCTATCTCAAGGCCATGGCGTCGTTTCCCATTCTCGACATTCGCGGTCTTGCGGATATGAACGAGGAGGCCGCAAAGGCCCGCGCCGATGAATTCGGCCTCCAGGCAACCAGCATCGACGCGCTTCTCTCCGATCCTTCCGTGGAGATCATCGTCAACCTGACCATTCCCAAGGCGCATGTGGAAGTTGGTCTGCGCGCGCTGGACGCGGGCAAACACGCATATTCCGAAAAACCGCTCGGTATCAATTTCGCCGAGGGCAAGCGGCTTGCGGATGCGGCAAAGGCAAAGGGCCTTCGCATCGGCTCGGCCCCGGATACTTTCCTCGGCGGCGGGCACCAGACCGCACGCCGGCTGATCGATGAGGGCGTGCTCGGCCAGCCGGTCGGTGGAACGGCCACCTTCATGTGCCCCGGCCACGAGCGCTGGCACCCCAACCCGGCCTTTTATTACGAGGTCGGCGGCGGGCCGATGCTGGATATGGGGCCCTATTACATCACCGATCTCGTCAACCTGTTCGGCCCGGTCGCCAGGGTTGCGGGCTTTGCCATCGCGCCGCGCAATGAACGCCTCATTACCAGCGAGCCGAAGAACGGTGAAAAAATCCCCGTCCACGTCGCCACACATGTGTCCGGCGTGCTGGCTTTTGAGAACGGCGCCGTGGTGCAGGTGGGCATGAGCTTCGATGTGGCGGGCCACAAACACGTGCCGCTGGAACTCTATGGCACCGAAGGCACGTTGATCGTCCCCGATCCAAACTATTTCGGCGGCGAGGTGCAATTGCTGAAAAAGGGCGGCCAGTTCGAGCCGCAGGCGCTGTCGTCCCCCTATGCCGACGGCAATTATCGTTCGATAGGCGTAGCGGATATGGCCCATGCGATCCGCGAGAACCGTCCGCATCGTGCCAATGGCGATCTTGCCCTGCATGTGCTGGAGGTGATGGAAGCCTTCCAGACCGCATCGGACACCGGCACCGCCGTTTCCATCACCACCAAGGCGGAGCGCCCTGCTCCGCTTGAAACATCGCTGGTCAACGGCCAGCTCGGCAAATAATTCGGAGGAGGAAATAAATGCGCGAAGCACTCATCGTCTGGGGCGGCTGGAGCGGCCACGAGCCGCAGGAATGCGCCACCATCGTCAAGGACATGCTGGAGGAGGACGGTTTCAAGGTCTATGTGGAGCACTCAACCGAGGCCTTCGCCGATCCTTCGGTGCATGATCTGAGCCTCGTGGTGCCCATCGTCACCATGTCGAAGATCGAAAAGGAAGAGATCAAGAACCTGACGGCCGCCGTGGAAAACGGCGTCGGCATTGCCGGTTTTCATGGCGGTGCGGGCGACAGTTTCCGCGAATGCGTCGAATATCAGTTCATGATCGGCGGCCAGTGGGTCGCCCATCCCGGCAATATCATCGACTACCACGTCAACATCACCCGCCCCGACGACCCGCTGATGGAGGGGATTTCCGATTTCCCCTATACGTCGGAGCAATATTACATGCATGTCGACCCCTCCAACGAGGTTCTCGCGACGACGAAGTTTACAGGTGAGCACGCATGGTGGATCGACGGCGTGGTGATGCCGGTTGTCTGGAAACGCAAATACGGCAAGGGCCGGGTCTTCTATTCGGCGCTCGGCCATCAGGCCAAGGAGTTTTCCGTGCCGCAGATGAAAACCATGTTCCGCCGTGGCGCGAATTGGGCGGCGCGTTGAGGTTGTCGGTAGGAGGCGGCCAAGTACTCTCTCCGTCATGCCGGACCTGATCCGGCATCCAGCAGCCGCGCGTCTGCGCGGCGTCAGGAGTCTTTCACGATCAAGGACTTGATCGCGCTGGACCCCGGATCAAATCCGGGGTGACGGAGAATGGCTGTGTGAACCGCCCTCTCCTCAGCCGCGAATAATCTCTTCCGCCGCCATCGCCGCGCTGAGCACATGATCGTCCGTGCCGTGCAGGCCGGAAAGCAGCAGGCCGACCGGCATGCCCGCATCGCCCGTTCCGCAGGGGATCGAAACACCGCAGAGATCGAAAAAATTGCCGATCTGGGTGTTACGCAGGGTCTTCGCATTCATGGCGAAAAAGGCATCGTCACTCTCGAGAAGCGGCGCGACTTTGGCCGCGACATGCGGCAATGTCGGCGATACCAGCAGCTCTTGCCTGCCAATCATGCCGGAAAACGCCGCCGTCACGCGTTCGCGCGCGTCGATGATGGCGATATAGTCCGGCAGGGAAATATTCGCGCCGAGCCCTGCTCTGGCCACCACGCGCGGGTCCATGCGGGCGGCGTCGGCACCTTCCAGCCGGGTCTTGTGCAGGGCGAAGGCCTCAGCCGTCACCAGCGCACCCTTTTCCCTGATAAGATCGAACAGTTCCGAAAAAATCGGGAATGCCTGCCGCCGCACCGAAGCGCCGGCGCGGACGAGACGTTCCACCGCCTGCTCGAAAGCGGCTGCGACGCCATCCTCGATGCCATCGAAAAAGACAGTTTCCGGCACCACCAGAGACAGGCCGGAAAGGGGTGCGCGCGTGAGATCGGCAGTCGCCTTGCCGCGCATGGCGGCATCCACCCAGACGGCGTCCTGTACGGTGTGCGTGAGCGGGCCGAGAGAATCAAGGCTTTTCGCCAAGGGATAAACGCCGCGCATCGAATAACGGCCACGACTTGCCTTATAGCCCACCACGCCGTTGAAGGCGGCGGGAATACGCACCGATCCACCGGTATCGGTGCCGATCGCCACCGGCACCAGACCGGCAGCCACGGCGACGCCCGCACCCGACGAAGAGCCGCCCGGCAGACGGTGACCATCCGTAGAAGCAGGATTGCGGGGCGTACCGTAGTGCGGATTGATGCCGAGACCGGAAAACGCGAACTCGCTCATATTGGTCCGGCCGATGCAGATCATGCCCGCCTGTTTCAGCGCCGTCACCACATCCGCGTCGCGCGACGCAGGCTTATCGTTGGCAAGCACCGTCGATCCGGCCGTGGTCGCCATGCCTTCAAGGTCAAACAGGTCCTTCCAGGCCACCGGAATACCATCGAGCACACCACAGGAACGGCCATCACCAAGGCGTTTTGCCGCGGCTTCCGCCTCCGACATCGCACGCGCTGCCGTCAACTCGACAAAAATCGCCTGATCGTCCTCTCCGCCGATCGCATCCAGCGTCTCTTCCACCAGGGCACGCGGATCGAGATGGCCGCTCTGGATGAGAACGGAAAGCTGCGCGATGCTTTTGCCTTTATGAGCCATGATATCTTCCCTGAAAGCGGCATGTTGCGCACAACATGCCGTTTATCAGCCAGTTGGCAAGGCCAATCGCCGCGCTATCGATGACAGACATACCGGATCGGGAAACATGGCGGAGATCGCAGAATTTTGGAGTTTATCCTTGACGATTCATTTCTAACCTCCGATTTTTTCAACCTGAGGTGCAGGAACGCCATCTCTTATATAAGCTACGACTATAAAAAGACGGATTAATTCTTAATCGCATCTAAACTTTGTTGAATTATTTAGCAGACAGCATTGAAATGCATGCCCTATAAAATTCCATAAAACAATTATAACGCGACATCGCGGGGGACTATCGCGAATGGAAGAGACTGCCTATCGCGGGACAGATAGACAGGTTGAACCGGGCCACACGCTTCGCTCGCCAACGCAGCCGGAAACAGGCCGGTTTTCGCGGCGGCGTTCGCTCGCCAGCAAGATAACCCTGATATTCCTCGGCGGCGTGATCTTTTCCTACAGCATCGGTGCGCTTGTCGGCTGGTATATGTTCGTCGCCGCCGCCAGCGAGCAATGGCTCAACCAGGCCCGCGTTAATTCGCAGATCGCCAGCGCCACGCTTCGCAGCATCTACACTTATGTCAGCGTCACCGCCGATGCCGACGGGCAGGTCAACGGCATATTGACCGACAAACCCATCGGCGACGACGAATCCATTCTCGTCACCGGCTTCAACCCCAGCGATGTTCTCGCGCTTATCGGCGCACAGACCAAGAATGCCGTCTGGCTTTTCCGTTATGACGAGGCAGATTCCGGCTTCCGGCAGATCGCGGCGGCTTTCGACAACGCCACCGATGACGATGAAAAGCCGCTCGCCACCGATCCCATCTTTTCCCGGGATGCGGTCGCCGCGCGTTTTTCCACCGGTTTTGCGACCATCGGCGAATCCAGCCATTATATCGGCCTGCTGCCTATCATCAGCACGGAAACGAAGAAACCCATCGGCGCGGTCGCCGTCAGCATCGGCGGCTCGGACGCGCTTTATGGCGCGCAGCGCAAGCTCATCTATAATTCGCTCGCCGCGCTGATCGTGGTATTGACTGTCACCGGCGTGCTTGTGACCGTCATCGCCCGGCATTTCCTGAAACCGGTCCCGGCGCTGGTGCAGGCGACGCTTCGGATCGCCCGCGAGGAAACGGATGTCGCCACGCCGTTTCAGGAGCGGCGGGACGAGATCGGCGACATGGCCACCGCCATCGAGACGTTGCGTGAGGCGGTTCTGGAACGCGGACGCCTGCGGCAGATTCGCGATATGGCGCAGCAGCTGGAACATATGGCCCATCACGATGCGCTGACCGGACTTCCAAACCGCGTGCTGCTGATGAAGACACTGGAAAACCGTCTCGAACAGCTTGCCGCGTCAGGCCAGCCGTTCAATGTCATGCTGCTCGATCTGGACCGATTCAAGGCCGTCAATGACACACTCGGACACGCCGCCGGCGATTCCCTGCTGGTGGCGGTGGCCTCACGGATTTCCGCCGTGCTGGGTGAAAACGACATGGTAAGCCGTCTCGGCGGCGACGAATTCGCGATCATACAATCGGCAAATGGCGACTGCGAGAGCGATGCGGCGATGCTGGCCGCGCGGGTGGTCCATGCCGTCTCGCGCAGTTTCGGTCTCGAAGGCAGCGATATCAGCATCGATACCAGCATCGGCATCGCCTGCGCGCCGGGCCACGGCACATCCGCAACGCAGCTTCTGCAACATGCCGATCTCGGCCTTTACCGGGCGAAATCCATGGGCTGCGGCTATTTCGTCTTTTATGAGCCAGGCATGGACATGGCGGCGCAACACAAGCATGCGCTGGAAATAGACATGAAATCCGCGCTCGAAAACCAGGAATTCGAGCTGCACTACCAGCCGGTTGTCAATCTGCAGAGCGGTCGCATTGTCGCTTATGAAGCGCTGGCCCGCTGGCGACACAGCAAGCTTGGCCTCATCGCACCGGACCGCTTCATCGCGCTTGCCGAAGAAAACAACTTCATCAAGCCGTTGGGCGAGTGGGTTCTGGCGCAGGCCTGCAGGGATGCGATGACATGGCCGAAGGATATCAGGCTCGCCGTCAATCTATCCGCCGTTCAGCTCAGCAATGACGACATCGTACCGATAGTGGACCGGGCGCTTGAAACATCCGGCTTCCCGGCGGAACGGCTTGAACTGGAAGTGACGGAAACGGTCATGCTGGAGCGCGACAACAGCGCCCGAGCCCTGAAACTGCTGAAGGAAAGGGGCGTTCGCCTCGCGCTTGACGATTTCGGCACCGGTTATGCGGGGCTCAGCACGCTCACCCATGTCGCCTTCGACAAGATCAAGATCGACCGGGAATTCGTCTCCGGCCTGCCGTCCAATCCGATGTGTTCCGCCATCGTCAACACCGTCATCGACATGGCTGAACAGATCGGCCTGAAGGTCACCGCCGAGGGCGTTGAAAACAGGGAGCAGGTCGAAGCGCTCAAGCTTTCCGGCTGCGACGAAGCGCAGGGTTATTATTTTGCCGAGCCCGCGCCGCTTGCCCGAATTCTCAAGAACCGCGCCGTCATCGCGCCGATTGCGAAGGATGAATTCGGCGATCTCGGTCGTCCGACACAGGAAACCTATTGCCCGCCACAAAAAGCCATTTGAGAAACCGGCCGCCGGCCCAGAGGACATAAAATGCGTCTTTCAGTATTTTGCCTTTTCCTCACATGCCTTGCTCCCATCACGCCTCTCCAGGCTGCCGGCGAAGGCAATACGCTTCAGCAGATCGCCAAAACCGCAAAGATCCGCATCGGCTATCGCGAAGCCGAACCGCCCTTTTCCTATCAGTTGCCGAATGGGGAGGTCACCGGTTTCTCGACCGATCTTTGTCGGGCGATCAGCGAAGATATTCGCAGGAAGCTGAAGCTCGACAGGATCGAACTCGAATACGTCAAGGCGACGCCCGCGACCCGTTTCATCCTTGTCCGCGGCGGCCAGATCGACATTGAATGCGCGGCCACGACCAACAATAGCGAACGCCGCAAGATCGTGGATTTCTCCTATCCCAACTTCATGACCGCGACGCAGTTTCTCTCCCGCAAACAGGACAATCTGAAAAGCCTTGCCGATCTAGCCGGGCGGTCCGTTACATCCGCCTCCGGCACGGTCAATATCGAGCAGCTCAATGCCGTGAACCGGGCAAAGAACCTCAATATCTCTGTGATGCCGACGAAAACCAATGAGGAGGCCTTCGAACTCGTGGTTTCCGGCAAGGCCTCCGCCTTTGTCATGGATGGCATATTGCTCGCGGCGCTGGCGGCGACATCTGAGAATCCGGACCTCTATGCGCTTTCTGAGGAAACGCTGAGCGCCCCCGAACCCTATGGCCTGGTTTTCCGGCGCAACGACCCCGGTTTCAAGGCGGCGGTCAATGAAAGCCTTCGGCATATTTTCACCGGGCCGGTCATTCATGGCCTTTATGAAAAGTGGTTCACCAAGCCCATTCCCCCAAACGGCATGAACCTGAACCTGCCGATGGCCGCCTCTCTGAAACAGGCATACGAACATCCGAGCGAATACCAGGACTGAGAGCGCAAGCCGTCCACCCGTATAGATTTTCATGAGAATGTTTTGACAGATTATTTGGCTGGAGATGCGCGATGCAGAGATCGACACTATGGCTTATGCTCGTTTTTTCAAGTCTTCTTCCCGCCCAGGCGGTGAGCGAGGATGCCCAACCGCCGACACTTGAAACCATCGCCAGAACCGGCACCATCAAGCTCGGTTACGCCGATCGCAATATTCCCTTTTCCTATCTCGGCGCCGGCCCGGAGCCTATCGGCTACAGCATCGAGCTATGCCTGAGAGTGGCGGATTCCATCAAGAAAAAGCTCGGCCTGCCGGAACTGAAGGTCGAGTTCGTCAAGCGCACGCCCAGCAACCGCATCATGCTTCTCAATGACGGTACGATGGACATGGAATGCGTGGCGAGCACGAATACGGAAGAGCGGCGCAAGGCCGTGTGGTTCTCCTACAGCCACTTCATCACCGGCACCCGTTATGTGGCGCTGAAATCGAGCGGCCTGAACACCGTCGCCGATCTCGCCGGGCGAACGGTGGTGGTGACGACGGGAACCATCAACATAACCCAACTCAACGTGCTCAATCGCAAACTGGGGCTGAACGTCGCTGTTCTGCAAAATGACAGCACCGAGGGCAGTTTTGACATGGTAACGGAAAACCGTGCCTCGGCCTTCGTCATGGACGACATACTTCTGCGATCCTTCGTTGCCGAGACCGGCAAGCCGGAAGACTACGTCATCTCCGACGAATATCTTGCCCCGCCGCAGCCCTATGGCCTGATGCTCCGCCACGGCGATACCGGCTTCCGCGACGCCGTCAACGAAGCGCTCGGCCAAATCTATGAGAGCGGCGAAATCGATAAAATCTACGACAAATGGTTCAACGCGCCGATTCCGCCAAACGGCATCAACCTGAAGCGCCCGCTGCCCGGCGATCTGGCGGAGGCATTTCGAAAACCCGTCGATACGACAGCGGAATAAAAACGCCGCCGGTGGCGGGCGGCGTTTTTTTCAAGACGTATCTTACGCGGCGCGCAGATCGGCACCCAGAGGAATCTCGACATCGATCTCCAAGATGGAGACATGCTCGTCGCGATCCATCTTCACATGCACGCGATCATTGTCGATCTGCACATGTTTGGCGATGACGCCGAGAATTTCTTCCCTGAGGATGGCGACCAGATCGGAGCCGGAGGATGCCCTTTCGTGGGCGAGCAGCACCTGCAGGCGTTCGCGCGCAAGCGGTGCCGACTTCTGTTTGCGGAAAAGACTGAAGATGCTCATGCAGCCCTCCTTGCGAAGATCTTGGAGAAGATGCCACGCTTCTCGCCCGGAATGACCACCGGAATATCCTCACCGGACAGGCGGCGGGCGGCGTCAAAATAAGCCATGGCCGGCGCGCAGCGGGCGTCGGCCAGCGTAACAGGAGCACCGACGTTCGAGGCCCGCAGCACATCCGTGCTTTCGGGAATGATGCCGAGCAGCGGAATGGAGAGAATTTCCAGAACGTCGTCGACCTTCAGCATATCGCCACGCTCGGCGCGGGAAGCGTCGTAACGCGTCAGAAGCAGATGCTTCTCCATGCGCTCGCCGCGTTCCGCCTTCAGCGTCTTGGAATCCAGCAGACCGATGATGCGGTCGCTGTCGCGCACCGAGGAGACTTCCGGATTGGTGACCACGACGGCCACATCCGCATGGCGCATGGCCAGCGTCGCGCCGCGTTCGATGCCGGCGGGGCTGTCGCAGATCACCCAGTCGAAGTGCTTCTTCAGCTCGTTGATGACCCATTCGACACCTTCCGGCGTCAGATTGTCCTTGTCGCGCGTCTGCGAGGCAGGCAGCAGGAACAGCGTCTCGAGGCGCTTGTCGCGGATCAGCGCCTGCGTCAGCTTGGCATCGCCCTGGATGACGTTGACGAGATCGTAAACCACGCGGCGTTCAGCACCCATGACGAGATCGAGGTTGCGCAGGCCGACATCGAAATCGACGACCACGACCTTCTCCTTGTTCTGCGCCAGTGCGGCGCCAAGCGCTGCGGTCGAGGTGGTCTTTCCCACCCCGCCCTTGCCGGAAGTTACAACGACTACCTTCCCCATATGGCTCTCCTGTTCCTGTGTTGTTTCTCTGTTATCAGCCTAGCTTTGCGGCCTTGATCGTATCGTTTTCCAGCCAGAGCTGAACGGGCTGGCCGCGCAGCTTGTCGTCAATGTCCTCGGCCACCTTGTAGACGCCGTCGATGGCCAGAAGCTCCGCTTCGAGCTTGCGGCAGAAGATGCGCGCCGAAACATTGCCGAGCGAACCGGCCATGGCGCGACCGCGCAGGGCGCCGTAAATATGCACCGAACCGCCGGCGATGATTTCCGCCCCCGAGGCGACCGAACCGATGACGGTCACGTCACCCTCGGGAAACATGATCGACTGGCCGGAGCGAACCGGCTCGTTGATGACCAGCGACGGCACGACGGCCCTGACCTCACCGGCAGTGCGCGGCTTTTCCTCCGGCAACTCGGCAGCGATGGCGACCGGCTCAACCTCGACATCGGAAGCGGGCTTTCCGCCCTTCAGCGACGGCGGCATGCCCGGCTCGATCATCGAGGGGCGAACGCCCTCGATACCCATGATGCCGACATTGCGCTCCGTCAGCGCCGCCAGCAGCTCCTTCAGCCCCGCCTTGTCGAGCGACAGCTCCGACACATCCAGAACCACCGGACGCGACAGGAAGAAGCCCGCTGAACGGGCGGCTAGATCATCGAGCCTTTCCAGCCATTGATCGACCGGAGATTCGGGAGACAGGACGACTGCGAGGAAGGAGCGGCCTTTGATACGGATCGAACGCTGGTCTGTTAGCACTTTGGTCATCTTGGTAAACAAATCGTTGACAATTAGGTACCTCGAATATGGTTAACAAATGGTTAACGCCGCCCCTGAAGCGGCGGACTCGTTAAGAAAATTCCGCTCCGAAAAACCTCATGCGAAACATTCAAAATCCATCATTACCTCTTGATTTAACGCGTTTCCGGCACTTGTGAAAACTCACGATAGCAGCTCATCCTTGCTGCAACCTGACGCCCGTCATCGCGAGATGGGCACGCCATGTCCCCTACCCCAACCCGGCGAGTCGCGGAACCCGCAACGTCCGATTCCGGGACAACATCCACCTTCGGCCAGATGACCGCATTATGCCTTCGAGGTGGAAAAGCGATTCCGTTATCTCCGGCGATGCTGTAGAGACAGGCGTCCCGACAGCTTCAACGGAAGAATGAGATGCACAGCAAAGTCCCGCCGCAGAACCAGATATTTTCGCAAGACTATGCGGCCTTCCTGTTCGACATGGATGGAACATTGCTCAACTCGATTGCGGTGGTGGAGCGGGTCTGGCGTGAATGGGCCGTGGACAACGGCATAGAGCCGAACGCTTTCCTGCAGCGCATCCATGGCATGCGCGCGTCGGAAGTGGTGCGCCGCGAAGCCGTTCCCGGTCTGGATGTCGCGGAACAGGCGGCGATGCTGCTGCAGAAGGAAATGGACGATGTCGACGGCATCCTCCAGATTCCCGAGGCTGCCGCATTTCTCGAAAAATTGCCGGCCGGCAAATGGGCCATCGTCACCTCCGCCGCCCGCGCACTCGCCGAGCGCCGACTGGCGGCCGCAGGCCTCACCCCGCCTGCGGTGATGATCTGCGCCGAGGACGTGGTGAACGGCAAGCCTGATCCGGAAGGATATAAAAAGGCGGCGAAAAAGCTCGGCGTCGCGCCTGAAAACTGTGTCGTCTTCGAGGACGCCCCCGCCGGAATTCAGGCCGGGGAAAGCATGGGCGCCACCGTGGTCGTCATCAACGCCACCCACTCCCATCTCATCGAAACGCCGCATCTTTCCATTGGCGGATATGGTGAGCTGGATGTCGTCATCGGCGAGAACGGCGCCCTGAGGCTCGCGGGTGGCAGGGGCTGAAAAGCCGATCTTTCTATCGGCTAACAAGCCATCCCACCCGGCGTCATCCTCGGCCTGTCCCGAGGATCTAACCACCTATCGTAAAACTGACCGGTAGCAGATGCTCGGGACAAGCTCACTACTGTCCGGTTTAAATTTGCGGCCATTGGAAGGCCATCTGGTTTTGGTTTGTGGGTTTGTCTGGTGGCGGGTTTAGAAGCCGATCGGTGCGTCGCCGGTGCATGAGGTTTGCGCGTACC